>JAIMBK010000065.1 GCA_023511535.1 Armatimonadota bacterium | reverse complement strand
ATATCTCCGCCAGCAGTTCTTTGTATGGCTGCCCGGTCACTCGCTCCCATTGCTTGGTCACCCACAAAAGATTATCCCGCAAAGTTTTTTCTGCCCACTCCTGCCAGCTCTCCAAAGCTCCTCCCCAGGCTTTGCTATCCTTGTCGGGACGGTTCAAAAACGCCTCTTTCGCCAGCTCCCGGACGGCCTTAACCATTTCTTTTACATTCCAGGGAGGGATTGGGGCTGGTTTCTCGAAGAATTTCACCCTGCGGGCGTTTTCGGCAATTACCTCGTTCCGGAGGTCAACTTTTCGATTAAAAACCGTGTCAGCAACGTCAATTGGTGTCATTGCCTTTGGAACCTCCAATTCACCCAGGGCGGGCCCAATAGGTATTCCATATGCCGCCTTCATGCCTTCGATTGTTGAACGTGCCATTTTTAATCAATCTCCTTTCCAAAAATAATTCTCTTACAATCAAATTCTGCTGCCGCAAACGGGGGCGGCCATCCTGTCTGTGGCTGCGGAATAACTCCAGCAGGCTTACCCTTGCGGGCCGCTTCTCGCCGCCGTTGACGCTCCTGGTGTTCCCAGCAGACCGCGCAAATGTTACCGACACAATAACTCGGATCTACCTCATAACCGCACCGTGAACACCTCATTTTTATTCCTCCCATCTGTTCCGATTGACCGCCGTCCGCAGGGTGAGCATCAGGTTGTCAATCTCCTTGTTGACTGTTGCCAGTTGCTTATTAATGGCCGCATACCTTCGATAACTCGGCTTTAAACTTTCCAGCCTTTTTTCCAGGTCTGCTTTAATGACCGCCAACGCTTTCAGCTTTTCGTTTACTGACCGCCATCCCTCCGGTTCCCGCAGCTCCTTCGCCAGTTCGGCCATGCTCTTCCCCGGTGTGCCGGGCTTTTTTGCGAATTGTTGTTGCCCACGAGATGTCGTCTTAAGCATAGTCTCACCTCCTTTCGATTCGCCTTATCAACACTTCCCGCTGCCGGTATTGCTGAAGGAAGCTTTCCACTGCAAAGCGGACGATTGAGGATTTATTTAGCGTGGGGTCTTTTTTTCGCAGCTCGCTCAGAAGCAATTCAATGCTGAGAACGGTTTCGGGGTCAAGTCTGACGGTCACGCGCGGTGATTCGGCCATACCGCTCTCTCCCTTCCTGGCCTGCTCTCCTGTTTTCTTCCAGCGGCCACCTGTTTACGTAAACCTCACCGGTGACGATGTTCACCCAGACCACCGGCGGCGCGGTCCGCCACCACGGGGGTCCGCGTCCTTCCAGGTGGGACGGCAGGACCAGCATCCGGGGGCTTTTCTTTCCCACGAATTGCCCGCCCCTGGCCTTGCGCTTTTCCCTGTTATCATCGGCCAACATGCGGTCGATCTCGTTCAAGAAAATCACCGCCCTTTGGTTCGCGTCGAGCACTGGCCGCCGCCCGGCGGGCGGCCTTCCCCCGCCTAAGTCCACGCTCCCAGATGAGCGGGTTGGCCCTCAGCAGGGAGAGCATTTCTTCCGATGTTAGAACGATCAGACAGCCCGGCAACCTTATTTCCACCATGCGACGCATGTTCCGTTTCCTCCTTAACTTTCATGTAGCACTTATTGCCGCACCGCGCGCAGGTAAATTCCAGCCATCCTGGAAATTCTTTGCTTATGGCCGCCCGATGAATCTGATAGCGCCCATCTTTTCCATACTTTTTCATGCAGTTAAAGCAGAAGGCATGATCATCCTCAAGTAAGGACACCAGTTCCGCCTTGTGTCCCGCCAGCGCAGCTTTTAGCTCAGGGGTAAGCATCCCTGCCGGGGCCTCCAGCCGCAGCTTGTCTCCGGCCAGGGTAAGCGTTACGTCGCACTGAACCAGTTCGGTAAGCAGATTTTCAAGTTTCATATTTCCCACACCTCCGTTTCTAGTTGCTCATCCCCGGTTTTTGTATCACTATACCTTTGATGAGCATCTGGAACGTGTACCCCGGAAGCCTTGATATTACTGGGGTCTTTCCAGTTGCTCATTGAATCATCTAATGAGCATCTGGAAGAAGTGCTTGCGGCTGTAGGCTTTGCGGGTTCGTTTTCCAGTTGCTCATAAATGTATAGTGATGATTTTTCTCCTGATGAGCATCTGGAATTTTCATCGTCCGGCAGTTCCCATTGCCAGCTTTTTACAACCAGCTTTCCTTTCTCGTTTACTTCCTTAACCGGAATTGACCTTACTCTTAGTTTGCTTTTTGCCCGCCGGAGTAAAATATCAGAATTGCCGATGATGCCTGCTGCCCTTGCTTGTTGCTCAATTTCTTTTTTCTCTCTCGGGCCGGTGGAAAGAAAGTCTTGTAGCCATTCAACAGCTTCTTCTAAAACCGTTTTTTCTTCTTGATCCGTTTCCGGGTGCAGTATGTCCCCGGCGGTTATGTTTACCTCTCCCAGCCAAAAAAACTGCCCCTGCCGGATTTCAAAGCCCAGGGCCGGGCCGTATTCCCCCAGGGAGTTCTTAATCTGAACAACCGCCCGCTGGCCTTCTTGGTTCTTGCCCACCAAGAGCACGCTCCGGGCGGCGGCGGTAAAATCGATACTGCCCAGGCCACGGTAAATTGCCCTGTCCATTGCCGTTTTAGTCAAGTGCCTGAGCACTAAAAAAGTGCACTTATAAGTCTCAGCCAGCCGCGTTAAGATTGCCAGCCTGCTCCGGACTTGATTGGCCTTATGCATGTCGATCCCTGTGCCTAAAAATGCCTGAATCGGATCTAGCACTACCAGCGCGGGCTTTAATTCTTGGATTGCAGTTTCTAAAACGACAGGGGTATCCAGACTTACCGGCAGCAGCTCATCTTCGCCGTTTTTTTGCCCCTGGAGGGCGCCCTGGAGGACGTAAAATTTGGTCAAGTCCGCATCCATCCCGGCCACCCGGTTCCGGATGGTGTCTGCGATACCGTCTTCGGCAGTTGTATATAGCACCGTTTTCCCTTGCCGGGTCAACTTTGAACAAATCGCCAGGGCCACCCAGGTTTTCCCGGCTTCAGGATCACCTTCGATAATAACCAACTTACCAACTGGCAGGTACGGTTCCCATAGGCAGGTCACCGCTTCGGGGGTTACATTTGCAAGTGCAGTATATACTGGTTTGGGCGGTTGTTTTTTGGACTTGTCACAATGGACTGGGCAGCTTTCCTTGCCGGGACAAAACCGGCTTGTCCACGCGGCGTCGTCGCAACCCAGGGAGGTGTACCCTTTGCCGCCTTTCCCGGAATACGCGCTCTCCAGGTGGTGAAGCAGTTCCTTTTCGCCGAATTCTTCCAAAATTGGCGGGTCGTTTTTTGCGTCAACCTGCTTGATCAAGGCTTCCGCGATCTCCTGCGGATATCCGGCCTTGTGGCAGTGGGCCGCCAGCCGAAAGAGAGAGGGCCGCCGGTAGCCTTTGTCGGCACCTTTTTCCACCAGGGCTTTAGCACACGGCAACAGATCCCTATGGCCTCCCTTTGCACCGGGGGCGGCGGCTTTATTCGGTGATTCCTTTTCCGCCGGCAGCTTCTCCAGGGCGGCGGCCAGTTGCTCCGGTGTCACCCGCCTGACGGAGTTTAAAAATTCCTCCAGCGAGAGGACCCGCCCGCCGTCCACCATCACCCGGCGGTTTTCTTTTGAGTGGGGGCGAAAAAAGGGCAAGTGGATATAGTTCCCGTAAGTCTGGCCTTCCAGGGTATCTTGTTTTGGGAATATTTCCGGAACGCTGCCGCCCACGGCTTTTTTCCAGACGCCCGCCAGCAGGCGCCGGGCATCTTTAGCCGGGACGGGTTCGGAGAAGAAAAGCCAAATGTGATAACCCTTGCTTTTGCTTTTCTCAATGTAAGCAGGTATCCCCAGTTCAGCCAGGGTTTCTTTCACCGCACCGGCCATTTCCGCCGCCTTCGCCTGGTCGTCTTTCATGTCAATATCCTGGGCCGCAAACCAACAGGTTCCATCGTCACGCAAAGGGTAAATGCCAATTGATTCTTTTCCGGCCAGGTGACGGGCGTATACCTGGAGAGTGACTGGCCGCTTGATACAGGCACCCGTTAGGCTACCGTAGGCATCCGTTCGGCCAGCGAAGAGGGCCGCGAATTTTTGTAACTTGCTCGCTGATTGATTATCTGTTACAATCAAAATAACCATCCTTCCCGCACCGCCGCCGGCGGTTTTATTTTGCTTGTTGACGTTCGATCCACGCCTTCAGCCCATCGCGGGGAACACGAAAACACCTACCCACTTTGACCACTGGAAAATCTTTACTATTCAATAGCTCATACATTTTCCCCTTTGAGACATCAAGAATCTTCTGCACTTCCTTTGCTTTCAACAAAAGCGGATAGTTTTCCCAGTTCATTTTTCCTCACCTCTTGTCGTCTTTTCGTTTTCTGGTTCAATTATATCTTGCAAGTAACATCAAGTTAAGTTAGAATATAGTTACTGCATAGTTACATTTATAGTTACATGCAAATTTTTTTTTGGGGGGGGGCTTTTATGGTCGAGTTCACCTGGCAGGTTTATGAGGAATACGTTATCGAAGAAGAAAAGGTTCTGGAGCCGTGGGTTATCGTTCCGGAGGACATTGAAGAATATTATCGATCCGAAATGTTTTTCCGGGGGGAGGGAAAGGCCAGGGAATACCGTCCCGATGAACACCCTTCCCTTTACGTCGAATTTCAGCGTGTCCGCGATAGGGAGGACGTATTAAGGTTCATCCGGGAATATGGCCTTTTATCCGGGCCACGGGATAGCCTGACAGGGATTTTGACGCAGGCAAAAAATGTGCGGGAGTGCCTGCGGCTTTACGATGCTCTTCAAAATGGCTTCCCTCTTTGGGGAATCGAATTGGAAGAATTGGCGATGAAGGACGGGGCAATCGCTCATGAAAAATTGGGGCGGTTTAACAAAGAAAAGGTTTTAAACATGGGGATAGAAAAATGGACGCAGATTGTTTTGTTAACAATGAAGGGGGCGGAGGATCACCGGACGCCGCAGCAGGGAAGGGAAGCGCTTATAGAACACGTCAACAAACGCCTAGAGGGGGTAAGGCCGATTCTGGCCTACGGGAAGGAAGGATTTACCTTTAGCCAGACGTGTAACAGCCTGCTCCAGTTTATTTACTTGCAGATCTTCGAGCACATCACGGGGCGGCGGGAGTTTGTCCGTTGTCTGGTGTGCGGGAGTTATTTTGTTCCCGTGAAGAAAGGTCAAAAAATATGCTCCCCGCTGCCGGGGGAGTATAAGAGCAAGTGCCGGAATAGATATGATGTTGCAAATCACCGGGGGCGAAAAAGCGGGAAATGACCATCTGATGATCCTCAGAAGGTTAAGGCTGAAATGCTTGCCGCACAATGGAAAAGAAATTTTCTCACAATTTTTGGGTTGTTGTCGAAAGTCAGAAGGTCATTTTATTACCATTATTTAGGAAAATTTCTTGACAACAATTTGACAACAACCGGAGTATGAAAACATGATATTTGATAGTACAAAAACATTCGTTCGTGGGGCTGGAAGGCTTGATATTCCTGACTTCGTGGTACAGGGTGATACTGGAAGGGATGGCCTTCTTCTGACTACGGATCAGAAGGCTGGGGGTTCGAGTCCCTCCAGGCACACCAGAAAAATCAAACCCTCCGGAGATTACGTTAAGTACCCGGAGGGTTTTTGGTGCCCGGTTGGTGCCGGTTTTTGATGACCCATGTTTCGCGGGGCAGGTCTGGAATTGAGTGCTTTGGTTTAAAGATATCTTTTTAATTCTTCAACTGTTATTTTAGCTGTTCGCAAAATGGTCCTGAGCGTTCCCGGGGGAATTGTTTCTCCTTTGTGAACAGCTACAACAGCATAACGGTCATAATCTTCTCTATGCCGTAAAAAACGGTGGCTGCCTCTTTTTCGCTGGATATAAAAGCCCATGCGCTGCAAAGCACGAATCAGTTCGTGGCCGGTAATTTGAGAGAGAATGCTCATATAGCAACCTCAACATTTGCAAATGTGCTTTGGTCATCAGGGATAGGTTTACCCTCCTCAATCATTACTTCTAAATAAAGGGAGATTGCTTCTTTGATTCGTTCTATGGCCTCTTCCTTTGTGTTCCCCCAGGTAACACACCCGGGAAGGGCCGGGACTTCCGCTGTCCATCGGCCGTCTTCTTCAGGAATCAAGCAGATATTGAATTTATGGAGCAATGTAACTTCCTCCCCATGGTTCTTATTATTTCTGAAAAAATTCTAACAAAGATGTCGCCTGCACGCAACATAAAAGATTTATCTGGACAAAAACTTTTCAAGGGCGTATAACGGATTTTTTCGGGTGTATAGAAATCTCTTCATTTTACTAAACTCATTTTGCGGGGTTTTTCTTTTTGGGGCGGGTTTTGCCGCCTCCCGGCGACACCTTAATTTGAAAAATCCGAAAAACGGGGGAGAAGAGGGGATGTTCAAAGAGTTTAAAGAGTTTGCCCTCAAGGGGAGTGTTATCGATCTGGCGGTGGGAATTGTCATCGGAGCGGCCTTTAATAAGGTCGTGACGTCGTTTGTCAATGACGTCCTGATGCCGCCGATCGGGCTTTTGTTAGGGAAAGTGGATTTTTCCAACCTGCTGATCAGCCTGACCGGGACCAAAAAAGGTATTTGATTGGAAAGATAAAGCTGCCCCGCGGAAAGTTGACATAACGCAAACGGGAGATCAATTAAACTTGACGATAAACTTGACGACTGCCGCCGGTTAATGCTATTGATAAGTTGATCAGGCAAGCATCCTGGTATACCCCCTGGCGGGATTAGCAGGTGGGATTAAATATGAACACCCTATTGAGTTTCTGGATTATCGGTGCCGGCCGGTTTGGCCGGATTGCCGCCGCAAGGCTGACCAAAAAACACCCCCGGGCCTCTTTTCTGGTCGTGGATAAGCAGGCGGAGGCTCTTTGCCAGGTCGGCGATCTCCCCGTGGAAACCAGGCGGGAAGATGGGGTGGACTTTCTGGCTCAAAATCTGAAGACAGCGGGTGCCCCGTCTTTCATTGTTCCCGCCGTCCCCGTCCACCTGGCTTTTGAATGGTTGAAGAAGAAGCTGGCGGCGGATTACGAAGTAATTAAGGTTCCCGTTCCCGAAGAGGTACGGCGCTCGGTACCGAACCCCCTGCCGGCACCCGAAACCGGCCGGCTCTACACCAGCTACGCCACCTTCGTCTGTCCGGACAACTGTCCGGAGCCGGAAGGGATCTGCACGGTAACCGGCCAGCCGCGCAAAGGGTTTCTTTATCGAGACCTCCAGGAAATAAAAGTCGATGATTTCCTCACCCTGGGCATCAGAAGTCTTCAGCTCGCCCCGGGGGTAGGCGGGTACAGGCCGGAGGTCCTTTGGGCGGTGCTGGAAAAAGTAGTCGCGGTTGGAGCAGAAAAAAATTACCTCTTGAGCACCGCCTGCCTCTGCCACGGGGTGCTGGACTCGTTCCGGCTGGCAGGTCTTCATTGCTGATCGCTGTGGCCGGACCGGGCGGCGGGCAACGAAAAAGCGCCCCGCGGGAGGCAGGCAGGACGCATTTCGGAAGGGCACAAAGGCCCAGAGGCATAAAGACATAAAGAAACAGAGGTGACCTGCACCAGCAAAGGATGAAAACTTCCGGCCCGCCGTTCGATTGCCTTTTATTTTCAGGTTAGCTCCAGGTTCAGTTCGGCCGGCTTTTGCGCTGTAGGCCGACCCGTTTGCCAGTCCCAGCTCCGGAGGATGTAGGATTCCTCCAGGGAGCAGGTGCGCACCCGGATGCAGGCCTTCCTGGAAGTGCTGCCGGCTTAATCCAGATAACAGCTGTTGCCGATGAACTCCCGGATGATGGAATTGGCCGGGACGGCGGCGTCGCTTAAGGGGACGAAGTAGCTTAAGAATTCCAGCAGCCGGCGGGCTTCCGAGTATTCCGGGCAGTCGGGGGTGATTTCCGCCAGCAGCGGCTCGGCATAACTTCTCAAGACGGCCAGTTCATAGACCAGGGCGGAATTAAACATTACGTCGGCGCTTTCCTGGAAGGGGAAGATGTAATTTTCTTCGCCCTGGCGCACCAGCGGCCACATGTTGATTGTTTCCCGGGCGCTGTGGCCGCGGCACCGGTTGTCCCGGACGATCCGCCGCAGGATGCGCAGGTCCGTGGTGGGAATGCGGTTGTGGGCGTCCAGGTTGAGCTGCGTCAAGGCGCTGACATAAATTTTAAACTTGCGGCCCAGCGGGATCGAGCTGGTCAACCGGTCGTTCAATCCGTGAATGCCCTCGACCATGATTAAATCCGTTTCTTTGAGCCGCAGCGTTTCACCCCGGAATTCCCGCCGGCCCGTTTTGAAGTTGAAGTAGGGCAGTTCCACTTCTTCCCCTTGAATTAACTTCGTCAGTTGATCGTTAAACAGGGGCCGGTCGATGGCGTCTAAGCACTCGAAGTCGTACCGGCCGCTTTCATCCCGCGGGGTCTTTTCCCGGTCGACGAAGTAGTTGTCCAGGGACAGGGGCACGGGGTGGATGCCGTTGACCCGCAGCTGGGTGGCCAGCCGCTGCACGAAGGTGGTTTTGCCGGAGGAAGAGGGGCCGGCAATCAGGACCAGGCGCACCCGGTCGATGTTGGCCGCGATGGAATCGGCGATCTGGCTGATCTTTTTTTCGTGGAAGGCCTCGGCCACCCGGATCAGCTCATCGGCACCGCCGTTAGCCAGAATCTGGTTTAACGAGGGAACGCTGCGTACGCCCAGCACCTTTCCCCATTTGTCCGCCTCGAAGTAGATGTTGGCCAGTTTGCCCTGCTCCACATACTCCGGAATGATTTCCGGGTTATCCTCCCGGGGCAGCTCCAGGATGAAGCCGGGAAGGTAGAAACGCAGGCGGAAGATTTTCAGCAGGCCGGTGTGAGGGGCCAGCGGCCCGTCGGAAAAGTCGGGAAACCAGCCGCAGGTGTAAACATCCACCTCGGCAGAGCGGTGGTACCGGAGCAGTTCCGCTTTTTCCGCCTGGTTGGTTTCCCGAAACAGCGCGATTGCTTCCTCTCTGGGGAGCCGCCTTTTCCGGATTGGTTCCCCGGCGGCCACGATTTCCTGCATCCGCTCTTCCACCAGGCGGATGTCCTGCTCCCGGAGCGCCCGGTCCAGCCGGATGTGGCCGTAAATGCCGTTACCCAGCGTATGTTTGACCACTACCGAGCAGCCGGGCAGCACTTCGGAGGCGGCGCGGACCAGCACCGTGATCAGGCTGCGGGCGTAAATGCGCCGGCCGTCCTCGCTGCCGTAATCGATCAATTCCGCGTGGCAGCCGTTTTCCAGCGGGTGGTTGAGATCCCGGACGGTGTTGTCAATGCGCACCCCAAGCGCGGGCAATTGCCTGTTTTGAGCGTAAGGCAACAGGTCAGCGGCCTTGCTTTCTTCCGGTAAGACAATTTTGCCGGCTCCGGCCAGTTCGACCGTGATGCCGGCGGCGGTAAAGGCTTTTCTTTGGGTCATTTCCATGCTGATCACTCCTGGAAAATAGTAGGCCCAAAAGCAACAGGTACAAAGAAGGATATACCTGTTTTGGCGCCTCGTTTTCATTATTAATGTAGGGAACGGACGTCTTGTCGAGGATTCTCTCTTTTTTACCCCCGCGGTCTCCGCTATAATGGCTAGATCAGGGATTTTAAATGAAATATTTTTGCCGGTCATCTGCTCACCCTGGTCTGCACGATGACGGCTTAGAAGTTGGGCGGAAGAGACTCTCCTTTCAGCCACACGATTTGGATTGTATCGCTAACCCTTTCAAATTCACGATCACCGGTTAAAAGCGGAGCTTTTTTCTCCAGCGCCAGAGCGGCGGCAAAACAGTCCGCATAGGAGATACCGCCTCTTGCCTTAAATTCCCCGGCTGTTTTGGCTCTTTTCCAGGTAACATCGACAACGCGAATATTTTTCAGGAGATTTAGTTCGGCTTCTACTTTTTCGGCTGCATCCCTGCCCCGTTCCCGGAGAATTATATAATAGATCTCACCCAGGTTAACTACACTCAGGTAAAAACGAGTTCCGTGATCGGAAAGCAAGCTCTTGATCAGTTCCCCGCCTTCCTCAGCTTCTAAAAACGCAAGCACAGCGTGAGCGTCCAGGATGTAAGCGCTACCTGTCTTCTTTTTCGATTTCTCGGGCATGTTCTTTTTGGAGCGACCGGGTTAAACTGGTTTCCCCTTTTAATGTCCCGTACAATCTAACAAATGGCTTTTCCGGCAAAGGGACCAACACCAGCCTGTTGTCAATTTCTTGTAATTCAAATCTGTCACCACGTTTAATGTTAAGTTTTTTTCTTGTTTCAGCAGGTATGACTATCTGTCCCTTTGCTGAAACAGTGACCTCCGGCACTGCCCCGACACCCCCCCCTTTTTTGCTTACGTTATCCCTTTGCTTACATTATAAGCGTAAGTCAAGGAGGGATCAATGTTTTTCTTGTTGTCTTTCAATTATGAATGGCTGCGAAATCTGATCCAGGAGGGCTTTTTCCGCTGTTTCCCTGACCGTCCCGTCCCCCAGATCCTCCTTGCCGGTTATTTCCTCGATATCAATCCGCACGACCCCGGTTTTGGCCAGGCCGGCTTCGGGAAAATCTCCGTATCCGCCGTCCGGCTGGTACTTTTCCAGGAGGCGCTTTAAGGCAAAGAGTTTTTCGTCCCGATCCTCGATAATGCTGGCTCTGCCTTTGATAATGACGCTTCTGTAGAGATATTCGGCCTGGCACGGGTGCTCTTTGGCCCGCACGTAAGCGATGGGCAGGTCCACTTCAAAGCAGACCCGGTCATCTCTTTTGATATCGTCAATCTTTTCCCCTTCCTTTGCTGTGTGGAAATATATTTTCCCCTCGTGGTAGACAAAATTTAAAGGCTTGACCACCGGATAGCCGTCTTTGCCGACGGTACCCAGCCTGCCCACCGGACTGGTTTGCAAAAGCTCCGTGATTACGTTCCTGTCTTTAATTTCCTTTTCGCTCCGGCGCATGAGCATCCCTCCAATCCTGCTGATTTTGCTGCTCCCCGGATTCCCGGATCTATTTTTCCGCAAATCCACGCGGGTGGTTTCGGTGCCACCGCCAGGCGGTTTCAATGATCGTGGGCAGGTCGCTGTAGCGCGGTTCCCATCCGAGTTCGCGCCTGATTTTTTCCGGGCCGGCCACCAGAACGGCGGGATCGCCGGGGCGGCGCCCGGTAGTGTTTAACGGCAGTACCCGCCCGGTTACCTTTTCGGCCGTCCGGATGACTTCCAGCACGGAATAGCCGCTGCCGTTGCCCAGATTGTAAATGGCCGGTTCGCTTCCGCCGGCCAGCGCTTCTATGGCCAGGACGTGCGCGCCGGCCAGGTCGGTGACGTGGATATAATCCCGGATGCAGGTGCCGTCGGGGGTAGGGTAATCACTGCCGAAAACCTTTACGGCGGGCAGCTGCCCCAGGGCGACCTTCAAAACCAGCGGAATCAGGTGGGTTTCCGGATCGTGGTCTTCGCCCAGGTCTCCATCCGGGTCGGCTCCGGCAGCGTTGAAATAGCGCAAGGAAATGTATTTTAAGCCGTAAGCCCGGTAATACCAGGCCAGTGCTTCCTCTACAGCCAGCTTGGTGGCTCCGTAGGGGTTGGTGGGGAGGGTAGGGTGATCTTCGGTGATGGGAGTTGCGATTGGCTCGCCGTAAACGGCGGCGGTGGAGGAAAAGACCAGGTAGGTCACACCCGCTTCCCGCATGGCCTCCAGCAGGTTAAGGCCGTTCACCACGTTGTTCTGATAGTAGGCGGCCGGGTGCTGCATGGATTCACCTACCAGGCTGCTGGCGGCAAAGTGCATGACGGCTTCGATTTGCTCTGCCTGGAGCAGTTCGGTTACAATTTTTTTCCTGGCCAGATCGGCCTGCACAAAGTTCGCGTCTTTCACGGCGGCCCGGTGCCCTTTGCTGAGGTTGTCCAGCACGGTGACCCGGTGCCCGGCCTTCACCAGTTCTTTCACCGCATGGCAGCCGATGTACCCCGCACCGCCGGTAACCAGGATGCGCAAACCGTAAATCACTTCCTTCTCGGCAAGAACAGGAATTGCGAATCAAGGGCTGGAGTGGGAAAAGTCAAAGCCAAATGATGCTGACAGGGGGAAGGGCCTAAAATTCCCTGGTCGTTCCCAGAAAACTTTTCCAGGTAATTTTTATCCCTTCCGCCAGCGAATAGCGGGGCGTAAATCCCAGCGCCCGTGCTTTTTCGACGTCCGCCCGGCTGGCCCGCGGGTCGGCCGGGCGGGGCGGGGCGTAAACCGGCTGGAGCGGGCCTGCCCCGTTGCCGGCCAGGGCGATGACTGTTTCGGCCAGTTGCTTCACGGATGTTGCCCGGCCGGTGCCGATGTTGACCGGTCCGGGGAAGTCGTTTACCGCCGCCAGGAGGTTTGCCCGGACCACGTCTTTAACGAAAATGAAGTCCCGCACCTGGGCGCCGTCCCCGTAGATGACGGGCGGGAGACCGGCCGAAATCCTTTTGATGAAAACCGGAATCACTGCTGCATACCGGGAATCCGGATTCTGGCGCGGGCCGTAGACGTTGAAATAGCGCAGGACGGCGGTAGGCAGGCCGTAAATTTCCGTGAACACCCGGCAGTAAAGTTCACCGGCGAGCTTGGTGACCGCGTACGGCGAAAGCGGATGCGGGGGCAGGTCCTCCCTTTGGGAAGGGGTCCCGGTGTTGTCCCCGTAAACCGAACAGGAGGAAGCGTAAACCACTTTCTGCACTTTGTTGTCCCGGGCGGCGATCAAAACGTTTAAAGTACCCCGGACGTTCGTCTCGTCCGCCGCCAGCGGGTCGGCCACGCTTTGCGGCACCCGGGTTAAAGCCGCCTGGTGGAAAACGTAAGCGGCGCCCTGGAAAATCTTTTGCAAAAGGGGAAGATCGGTGACGCTCCCGCGAAGGAAAGACACACCCGGCATTTCCAGGAAGGGTTCGATATTTTCCATCCGGCCGCTGCTCAAATCGTCGATGATGATTACCTCGTTGCCCGGCGCCAGCTCTTCGACCAGGTGGGAGCCGATAAATCCCGCCCCGCCGGTGACAACAACCCTTTTTCCGCTGATTACGTCCCTGGGAAAAGGCACCGAAGCTGTCTCCTTCCGTGTTTTCTATGAAAACCATTCGCCGCGTTTTGGGAAAAACCCTGCCTGCAGGAAAAATTTTGCCCCGCCCCGGGAAAACCGGTTGACAAAATAAGCAGTGGGAGTATAATATTAATAAATTTAAATATGTAATTACCTGGGTGAGGTGTTTATTTATGAAGGGAACAACGGAGATTTTGAAGGCTTTGGCCGACGGGACGCGCTTACAGATTCTGCTGCTTCTGTCCCGGCAGGAGATGGCGGTGTGCGAGCTGATCGCCGCTTTGAAACTTTCCCAGCCGGCGGTTTCCCACCACCTGAAAATTTTAAAGCACGCCCGGCTGGTGAAGGACAACCGGGAGGGAAAGTGGATTTTTTACACCATTGACGAAAGGAACTTTTCCGCGCACGCCAGACTCCTGGCTGAATTTTTCGCCACCGTGCAGGCCAATCTGGAAAAAGGCGTGCAGGCGTCGCCCATCCGCACCCGGCCCTGCCTGTGCGAAGAGCTGCAGGCGAAGGCCGGGATTCGGAAGAGGGATGATGCGCTGGTAAACAGTTAGCTTTCCGGGAAAGGACCGGGGACCGGAACCGGCTCCGGAGAAATCCTCGCCGGAGGCGGATTTAAAGTTTGCAACAAAAAGCGAGTGAAAAGAGGCCTTCATGAAATGAAAGAGCGCGATAAATTTATTCTGATGGTGATCGCCTATTTAATTGCCTTCTATATTCCGCTTGCCCACCCGCGGGTGCAGGCGGCCAACCTGGAGGCCTTTTTCATGCTCCAGGACTACGCCCGGAAGCACGTGCTCACGTGCCTTGTCCCGGCGTTTTTCATCGCCGGGGCGATTGCCGTGTTTGTGTCCCAGGCGTCGGTTTTGAAGTATTTCGGCGCCGGGGCGAACAAGGTTTTGTCCTACGGCGTGGCTTCCGTCTCGGGAAGCGTGCTGGCGGTTTGCTCCTGCACGGTACTGCCGCTCTTTGCGGGCATTTATACCCGCGGCGCCGGGATCGGGCCGGCCACTGCGTTTTTATACTCCGGCCCGGCCATTAACGTGCTGGCCATCATTTTAACGGCCCGGGTGCTGGGCCTGCCGCTGGGCATCGCCCGGGCCGCCGGCGCGGTGGTTTTCTCGATCGTAATCGGGCTTTTGATGCACCTGATCTTCCGGAAGGAAGACCGGGAGCGGGCGGAAGCCGCCCTGCACCTGCCGCCGCCGGAAGAAGACCGCCGGGCCCTGTGGCAGTATGGCATTTACTTTTTGGCCATGGTGCTCATCCTCATTTTTGCCGCCTGGGGCAGGCCGGAGCAGCCGGTGGGCTTTTTCAGCGCGGTTTACGAAATTCACTGGTACCTGGCGGCATTTTTCCTCGTCGTGCTGGCCGTGGTCTTGAAGCTCTGGTTCAATAAAGACGAAATGGTTACCTGGGTGGAATCCACCTGGGGCTTTGCCAAACAGATCTTCCCGCTCCTTTTGGGCGGCGTGCTGGCGGCGGGGTTTCTCATGGGGAGGCCCGGCCTGGACGCGGGAATCATCCCGGCGAAATACATTTCCGCTCTGGTCGGAGGGAATTCTCTGGAAGCCAACCTGCTGGCCTCGGTGGTGGGGGCGTTCATGTACTTTGCCACCTTGACGGAGGTGCCCATCCTGCAGGGCCTCCTCGGCAGCGGGATGGGCCAGGGCCCGGCGCTGGCGCTCTTGCTGGCCGGCCCGGCCTTGAGCCTGCCGAACATGCTGATCATCAGAAGCATCATGGGCACGAAAAAAGCCCTGGTTTACATTTCACTGGTAATCGTTATGTCCGCCTTAACGGGGATGCTTTTCGGCGCCCTGACGGGTTAATAAGGATAAAAAACGGGAGGGAATGATCATCATGAGCTGCAGTTGCAGTCCAAAACAGCCCGGGGTTTATATGCTGAGTATCGACGGCGACCAGGTGAGGATGCTGGGGGTGGAGCAGGCTTTTCAGGAGGTGCTCGCCCTCGGGACGGAGGATGAGGAGGCGCTGGCCGGGGAACTGCTGGCCCGGCTGAAAAAGAGGAACTACATCCCGGACGGCGCCCTGGACAAATACCGGGCGGCGCTGCTCCGGGAGTATAAAGAATTTGCCGCCAGGGCAAAAAAGGACCAGAGAGCTAACGGAAAGGAGGCGCCGGAAGGAAAGATGGAGATCAAAATTTTGGGAACGGGGTGCGCGAAGTGCCACGCCCTGGAAAAAGCCGTCAGAGAGGTTGTTCAGGAAATGGGCGTGGCGGCGGAAATAGCGGAGGTGCGCGACGTCAACGAAATTGCCCGCACCGGCGTGCTGCTTACTCCCGGCCTGATGATCAACGGCAAGGTTAAATCCGCCGGAAAGGTGTCCAGCAAGAACGAGATCAAAAAATATATTGAACAGGAAATGTAACTTAATGTTGGAAATGGTTGAAAGATCTAACGTGAACTGGTGGAATGAGCAAAATCAAAATCTTTGGGGAGGATAGAGATATGTCCGAAGTATGTTGCACCTGCGAAGCGAGTCCCGTTTTAATCCTGGCCTGTTCGGGCGGCAGCAACGTCGGCCAGCTGGCCAACGCGGCCGCCGTGGGTCTGACCAGGGAGGGAAAGGGTAAAATGTACTGCCTGGCCGGAGTTGGCGGACACGTGGACGGCATCGTGGAATCGTGCAAAGGCGCCAGCCGGCTGGTGGTTATCGACGGCTGCCCCGTAGCCTGCGCGAAAAAGGCCTGCGCACACGCCGGAGTCCAGATCTCAAAGTACGTGGAAGTAACCAGCCTGGGCATCGCGAAAAATTACAACCTGGATTTAAACGAAAGCGATGTGCAGAAAGTTATTGCCGCCTGTGGTCTGTAAAGTGTAAGATAATGACGTTTTCGCTTGCCTTTACGACGCAGCCGGCCAAAAAAAAGAACCGGCCTGGATGCTTGAGCACTTTAGGCTAGATTGCAAAGAGGGGGAATTTAGAAAATGGCGGAAGCGGTTACAAAAAAGCTTTCTTTTCTGGACCGCTACCTGACTCTGTGGATCTTTTTGGCCATGTTTGCCGGTGTGGGGGCAGGTTATTTATATCCCCAGTTTGCTAATTTCTGGGGCCGGTTCCAGGTGGGGACGACGAACATCCCCATCGCCATCGGCCTGATTTTAATGATGTACCCGCCTCTGGCCAGGGTAAAGTACGAAGAGATCGGCAAGGTTTTCACCAACCTCAAAGTAATGACGTTAAGCCTGATCCAGAACTGGGTGATCGGCCCCGTTTTGATGTTCGTGCTGGCCGTCGTTTTTCTCAGGAATTACCCCG
The DNA here is from genome assembly GCA_023511535.1 of Armatimonadota bacterium. Lineage (GTDB taxonomy): Bacteria > Bacillota > Desulfotomaculia > Desulfotomaculales > Nap2-2B > JAIMBK01. Next base: position 655 of record JAIMBK010000065.1, on the reverse strand, counting down.
AGTATATGGTCGGGCTCATTCTGGTCGGCCTGGCCCGCTGCATCGCCATGGTCATTGTGTGGAACCTGCTGGCCAGAGGCGATTCCGAGTATGCCGCCGCTCTCGTGGCGTTAAACTCGATCTTCCAGGTCTTCTTTTACTCGGTATACGCTTACGTCTTCATTACCCTCATCCCCGGCTGGCTGGGCCTGAAATCCCTGGAAATCCATATTTCCATGGCCGAAGTGGCCAGGAGCGTTTTCATTTACCTGGGCATACCTTTTCTTGTGGGCATTATCACCAGATTTTCCCTCCTCTCGGCAAAGGGCCGGGAGTGGTACGAGACGAAGTTTGTGCCCCGGATCAGCCCCCTTACGCTGGTGGCGCTGCTGTTCACCATTATTGTCATGTTTTCCCTGAAGGGCAACTACATCGTCAGTCTGCCCCTGGATGTGGTCAGGATCGCCATCCCGCTGATCCTGTACTTTTTGCTGATGTTCTTCATTTCTTTCTTTGTCAGCATGAAGCTGGGGGTAAATTACGAGCAGACCACCACGCTGTCCTTCACGGCGGCCAGCAACAACTTTGAGCTGGCCATCGCCGTGGCCGTGGCGGTTTTCGGCATTCAGTCCGGGCAGGCCTTCGCCGCCGTCATCGGCCCCCTGGTGGAAGTGCC
>JAIMBK010000064.1 GCA_023511535.1 Armatimonadota bacterium | reverse complement strand
AACCCTTGTTTTTTTCAGTTGGAGCGGGTGATGGGAATCGAACCCACGTACCCGGCTTGGAAGGCCGGTGCTCTACCATTGAGCTACACCCGCTAATCAAAAGTACGCAAATTATTATCTTCTCAGCAAATATTATAGCCGGTTTTTGGCCTTCCGTCAAACCTTTTTGCGGGATAGGCGGTAAAAATCCAAAGGCTTACTGGATTGTCGCCAAAAAAGCGCCGGCGGCCACCGCGGTGCCGATTACCCCCGCCACATTTGGTCCCATGGCGTGCATGAGCAGGTAGTTCTGGGGGTTTTCCTCGGCGCCCAGCAAATGCACCACGCGAGCGGCCATGGGGACGGCGGATACCCCGGCGGCGCCGATCAGAGGGTTGATTTTTTCTTTCAAGAAAAGGTTCATCACCTTCGCGATGAGCACCCCGCCGGCGGCGGCGCAGGCGAAGGCCACTACTCCCAGGATGAAAATATAGATGGTTTGAAGCCGGAGGAAATTTTCCGCGGACATGGTCGCGCCAATGCCGACGCCCAGGACGATCGTGGCGACGTTCAGCAAAGCCTCGCGCGATACGTGCGCGAGGCGTTCAACCACGCCGCATTCCAGAAACAAATTGCCCAGCATGAACATGGCCACCAGGGGAGCCGCTTTCGGCACCAGGATGATCGTCACTATGCTGGTCAGGATAGGGAAAATGATCTTTTCGGCTTTACTGACATCCCGCATTTGCTTCATGACGATGGCCCGCTCTTTTTTGGTGGTTAAGATTTTGGCCACGGGCGGAATAATCAGAGGCACCAGGGCCATATAGGAATAAGCGGCCACCGCAACCGCTCCCAGCAGGTGCGGCGCCAGGTTGGCGGCCAGGTAAATGGTCGTGGGGCCGTCTGCTCCGCCGATGATGCCGATCGTTGCCGCCTCCGGGATGCTGAAGCCCAATAACAGGGCGGCCAGAAAAGCGGCGTAAACCCCTAACTGGGCGGCCGCGCCCAGGAGCAAAGTCTTGGGGTTGGCGATTACCGGCCCAAAATCGGTCATGGCGCCTAAGCCCAGGAAAATAAGGGGAGGGATCAATTCGTTTTGAATCCCGTAATGAAAGAAGATGTAGAGGAGGCCCCCTTCTTCCATCAGACCCGTTAAGGGGAAGTTCCCGATAAAAATGCCGAAACTGATCGGGACCAGTAAAAGAGGTTCGATCCCCTTTTTGGTGGCCAGGTAAAGCAGGGTAAATGCTATGCACCACATGATCACATTGCCAAACGTAAGATTCCAAAGACCAATTCCCTGAAAAATTTCAATCAGCTGGTCGAGCATGGCGGGTCTCCCTTTCTCCCTTGCCGCTTTTTATTTTTCTGTTTGGGACCGGTTGTGAAAATACAAACCGGTAAAGTAGACCGTCAGGTTTAAAATTCCCAGCGCCAGGAAAACAGAAATGATTCCGGTAAAAGTTACCTGGACGGTTGTCTCCCAGTCGATCAATTTTTTCCTCACCTCCCTCTTTTCTTGAGTGTATTTAAATTAAATATTCCAAATCAAGGTTTTCGATATTTAATGTTTTTCATTGTAGCACAATTTCCGGTGCAGTCAATATACTTCGCTGTATACATGACCGGGATGCCGGGGAGCAAAAAAGAAAAAGGCTTGCTTTTGTTAAGGCTGCAGACAAAAGCAAGCCTCCGGAGTTTTTTGCGGAGCGGTATTGTTTAAGCCGGCGTCACGGTTTATTCCTGATGGCTAAAGATACTACCAGCAGGCCGATGGTTGCCAGAATGAAGCCCCCGGAGTACGCAGTTAAAATAGTTACTGGTTGAGCCAGCATCGGTGAGACTATTCTAACCAAAATTATCCCAACTGTGATCAATAATAAGCCGGTTGTCCAGAGTTTAATTTTCGTGCTCATAATTGCATCACCGGTAAAATGGTTATATAAATGCCGGTAATGATTGCCGAGGTGATGACGCCGCTGACGCTGGCCCCCATGGCGTAGGGGAGAATAAGCGCATAGGGGTTTGCCTCGGTAACTTCGTGTTGGGCCACCTTGGCCGTGGTCGGAACGCAGGAAACCCCGGCAATGCCGATTACCGGATTGAATTTTTTCCTGGTCAGCAGGTACATGATGAGGCCGCCGATAATCCCCCCGATCCCCGACAAAAGCAAGGCCAGCATCCCCAAAATGAGCAGGACGAATACCTTGGGGTTTAAAATAGTTTGCGCTTCGCAAAGCGTTCCCAACAATAAGCCCAAAAAGAAGGTTGAGCCGTAAAGGAGCGGGCCTTCCAGAAATTCGATGAACCTTTCCACGCCTGCTTCTCTGATGGCTACGCCGATAAAGAAGGATAAAAACAAAGGGGCGGCGACCGGAAAAAGTAAACATAAAACCGTACAGGTGACAATCGCAAAAATGAACTTTTCCCGTGCAGAAACGTCCGGCATGGACTGGATATCCATTTCAATTCCCCGGAGTTTTTTGGGGATCAGCGCTTTTACCAGGTATGGGTATCCTCCGTAGGTCAGGCTTAAGTAAAGATAAGCAACGACGGTAATGGGGACGAACAGATCTTTAGCCAGAATCACGGAGCTGTAAACGACCATGGGAGCGTCCGCGCCGCCCACGATCGCGATGGCCGCGGCTTCTTTGACGTCAAGCCCCATGGCCACCCCGATGGGGAGGGTGGCAATGGTTCCTAATTCGGCGCAAATGGCGATAAACATGCTGGCGAATGGTCTGGCCAGCAGGAAGCCCACGTCGCTGATTGCCCCGATGCCCATAAATACCAGGCAGGCGATTAACCCGTTGCTGAAGGTGAAGTTATAGATTGGCTGCAGAAAATTGATCTGCATAAGGTTGATGAGTTCAGTGGCGTCGCTCACCAGGGGGTTCAGGAAAAGGGTGCCGGTTGTTGAGCCGGAAAGGAAAAGGACGCCGGCATTTACGGCCAGCATACCCAGGCCCATGGGAATCATGATTAAAGGTTCCAAAACTCTTTTAAACCCGAGGTAGGCCAGCAGAAAGCCAAAGCAGATCAGCACGATGCGGCCGATGGCCACGGTCAGGTCCTGGTGAAAAAGGGTAGCAATGCCTGGGAAGAAATTCCATATACTGAATTCCATTTGCAAACCTGGCGCAAGCTTAGACCAACCAAAAGGTTTGGGCCAGGGTTACGCCCTCCTTCCGTTGTTATGAATGGCTACGTAGATGAGCTTGACCATGCAGGCCACCAGCATACCTACAACTGCAGTTCCTGCGTAAGCCCCCGCGGAAAATATCGTTATGTCCGTCATTGGAAATCACTCTCCCTTTTCAGGATAGGAATCAGGAATTGGAAGTTAGGGGTAGATAATTTTGCTCCAGACTGACTATTTTCATCCTTACGATGAATGAGAACGAACATACTTCCAGCCCCCCTCAAGTATTCTGTATGCAGAATACAGTAAAAAAGAAGTATACCTGACCTTTAAGAATTACTTGCCGGGCAGTTTGAAAGATCTTTCATTTCTTGCTAACATATTTTCATGCAAAAAATATGCCAGCGCGAGGAGGGGCGAAAAGAACTACTTTTTTCACAAGAAAGTAACTGCAAGATTGCCGGATTGACTGCAACATTGCCTTTATTTCAAGATAAGGGTGCTTGCCATGAACAATAAACTATAGTAAGATTTAAAAAAACATAGTCGGTTACTTGAAGAAAGCCGGGGAATTTTTATGCAGGTTAAAGACGCCCTGATTCCGATCGAAAACAGTCTCACCCCTGACCAAACGATTTTTGAAGCCTGGCAATTATTTAAACAGGCAAAGGTACCCGCCCTTCCGGTACGCAAAGAGGACGGGCAGGTGGCCGGCCTCGTTTATAAAGACACCCTCTTCAACCTGGGCCCGGAGGCACTGAAGACGTCGCTGCGTGTTCGTGAAATTATCGACGAAGACTTCCCTTGCTTAAAAGAGGATGCCCCCCTGATCGACGTTTGTTCGCTCCCTCAGGATATATTTCTGGTTGTTGACGGGCAGGAACGGGTCAGTGGTATTTTATCCAAGGAGGCAGCCTGGCATGTTTTGCTGGATTCGGCCATTTTGATGGTGGAACAGTTGATCACCCTTTTGGATTCCGTGCATAACGGCATTATCGCAGTTAATACGGAAGGAATTATTACGCTTTTTAACAAAGAGGCCGAGAAAATCACCGGCCGGTCGAAAAACGCTGCCATCGGCAAGCCCCTGGCGGAGGTCATTAACGCTCCCGAACTTCTGCAGGTGCTCAAAGACGGCCGGCCGAAAGGCGTGCAAAGGCTGTCGGTGGACTACGCTGCGGGGAAGCGGATTTACCTGGTCAACCAGAGCCCGGTGGTGGAGAATAACCAGATTGTGGGGGCCGTGGGCGTTTTCCAGGACATCACCGAAATCGAATCAACCTCCCAGGAACTTGGTCTGGTTAAAGAGATCAATAAAGAACTGGAATGCATTATCGAATCATCCTCCGACGGCATCCTGATTACCGATCCGGCCGGGAACATCATCAAGGCCAACCAGGCCCACGAACGGATCACCGGGCTGGCCTCCCCCAATATTGAAGGGAAAAATATGCAGGAACTGATTAAAGCAGGAATTTACACCACCCCGGTCGTCGAGGCCGTTTTGAAGGAGAAAAAGTCTGTCACTGTTGTTGAAAGCAAATCCGACCAGCACCAGTTGCTGGTAACGGGAAACCCGGTCTTCAACCAAAATGGGGAAATTACCCGGATCGTGATTAACGTCCGGGACCTCACCGAAATGAATAAACTGGTCTATCAGCTGGAACAGGCCCGCCGGCTTTCCGAACGCTACTACGACGAGTTGACCCAGCTGCGGGCGGGCTCACTGAAGCAGGAAGGGATTATTTTCAGTTCGCCGAAAATGCAGGAGCTTTTGGCCCTGGCCCTGCGCCTGGCCCAGGTGGACTCCACCGTCCTCATTTTAGGGGAGTCGGGGGTGGGCAAAGAGGTAATCGCCAAGCTTATGCACAGGTACAGCAAACGCAAAAAAGGGCCGTTTATCACCGTGAACTGCAGCGCGATTCCGGAAAACCTCCTGGAGTCGGAGTTGTTCGGTTACGAACGGGGCGCCTTTACCGGGGCCAACCGGGAAGGTAAAATCGGGTTGTTTGAGCTGGCCGACAACGGCACCCTGTTTTTGGACGAAATCAGCGAAATACCTTTGCCTTTCCAGGCGAAATTGCTGCGGGCCATCCAGGAAAAGGAAATCATGCCGGTGGGCGGAAGCAAGCCCCGCCCGGTCAACATCCGCATTTTGGCCGCGACCAACCGGGACCTGGAAGCCCTGGTCAGGGAAGGTAAGTTCCGGGAGGACCTGTACTTCCGGTTGAACGTGGTGCCCCTTTCTCTCTGGCCTTTGCGGGAACGCCGGCAGGATATCATCCCGCTGGCCTATAATTTCCGCGATAAATTTTGCAAGGCCTACGGCCTGAAAAAAGATTTCGCCCCCGAAGTTTTGGGGGTATTCCTGGAGTATAACTGGCCGGGCAACGTGCGGGAGCTGGAGAATCTGGTGGAAAGGCTCGTGGTTACCTCCCCCGGGGACCGCATTACCCTGGCGGACCTGCCCCGCAACCTGTTTGAGCACCTGGACCATTCACCGAACATCCAGGTGCGCGGCGTGCTGCCTTTGCGCCAGGCCGTTTTGGAGCTGGAGCGGCAATTGATCCAAAATGCCTTGCGGGAATACGGCAGCACCTATAAAGCGGCGAAGGCGTTGAATATTGACCAATCTACCCTGGTTAGAAAAGTCAGGAGGATTAAAACAAATCACCTTTAAAAAGAAGATTTTAAGGTTGCCTAAATCTTCGGGTTGGGGTAAAATATAACCTTGGTTTAAATATAAAAATTTATCTTGCCGGGAAGGATAAAGGCGCTGTAAAATAAGGCAAGTGTGATTTTTAAACAAGGGGGAGCATAAATGAAAGCTAACGCGGAAAGGATAGAAAAAAATACCGTTTTACTGGAAGTGGAAGTGGATGCGGAACGCTTTTCCAGGGCCCTCGACCAGGCCTACCGGAAGCTGGTCAAGAAAGTAAACGTGCCCGGTTTCCGGCCAGGCAAGGCTCCCCGTTTTCTTTTGGAAAGGCAGATCGGCAAGCAGGCCCTGGTGGACGAAGCCGTGGAGTTGATTATCCCGGAAGCCTACCTGCAGGCGGTGGACGATACCGGCATCGAACCGGTCGGCCAGCCCGAACTGGAGCTTGTTCAGGTGGAAGAAGGCAAGCCGGTGGTCTTTAAAGCAAAAGTGGTTGTCAAGCCCGAAGTGGAACTGGGGCAGTACACGGAGCTGGAGGTTGCCGGACCGGCAGTGGGGGTCACCGCCGAAGATGTGCAAAAGGAACTGGAGCGCCTGCAGAACCGGCACGCAAAGTTGATCACCCTTGAGGAAGGGAAAGTGGAGAAAGGAGATCTGGTGACGATCGATTATCAGGGCCGGGTGGACGGCCAGCCTTTTGAAGGCGGCCAGGACACCGGTTCTACTTTTGAGGTGGGCAGCGGGGTCTTTTTCCCGGGCGTGGAGGACGGATTAACCGGGATGGCGCTGGGTGAAACGAAGGACATCCCCACCCGTTTTCCCGACGATTATCCCCGGGAGGATCTGGCCGGGAAAGAGGCCGTCTTTACCGTTACAGTAAAGGAGATCAAGCGTAAGGAGCTTTCCCCGCTGGACGACGAGTTTGCCAAAGACATCAGTGAATTCGATACCCTTGAGGAATTAAAAGCCGACCTGGCGAATAAATTAAAAAAAGTCGCTGAGGAAAAGGCCCGGACCGAGATCCGCCGGGCCGTGCTGGAGAAGGCGGTGCAAAATGCCCAGGTGGAGATCCCGCCGGAGATGGTGGAAAACAGGGTGGAAGAAATGGTCCGCGAAACCGAACAGAACCTGCGCGCCCAGGGGGTTCCCCTGGAAGGTTACCTGCAGTACCTGGGCATCAGCCTGGCCGAAATGAGGGAGCAATTCCGGCCCGAAGCCGAAAGAAACTTAAAAAGAACGCTGGTACTGGAAGCTATTGCCAGGCAAGAAAATCTTAGTCCGTCTGAAGAAGAAATCCAGGCCGAGATCGAGGCAATCAGCAAACAGGTAAACCAGGACGCCGACGTCGTCAGAAAGGCGCTGGAGGCCCAGGGGCAGCTTGCCGGTCTGACGAAGAGATTGCAAATGAATAAAGCCCTGCAATTTTTAGTGGACAAAGCAAAGATTATAGAGGATAATAGAACTAAAGAAGCTGAAGACAAAAGCGAAGATATAAACCAGGAGGCCGGTTGGGACAGCGAAGGGAAGCAGGAGGCCCCCAATTCCTAACCTTTAACTTAAGAAAGGATGATGTTATGTCGACTTTGGTGCCGTTTGTAATTGAAACAACCAACCGCGGCGAGCGGGCTTACGATATTTACTCGCGCCTTTTAAAGGACCGGATTATCTTTCTCGGCGGCCCCATTGACGATTACGTAGCCAACCTGGCCATCGCCCAGATGCTTTTCCTGGAAGCCGAAGACCCGGAAAAGGACATCCATCTCTATATCAACTCTCCGGGCGGGATCGTCACGGCCGGGATGGCCATCTACGATACAATGCAGTACGTCAAGCCGCCCGTGTCCACCATCTGCCTGGGCCAGGCGGCCAGTATGGCTTCCTTTTTGCTGGCGGCCGGGACGAAAGGGAAACGTTACGCCCTTCCTTACGCCCGGATTATGCTGCACCAGCCTTTAGGCGGGGTGCAGGGGCAGGCGACGGACATTGATATCCACGCCCGCGAGATTTTGCGCTTAAGAGACATCATCAACGAGCTTCTCGCCGGGCATACCGGCCAGCCCAAAGAAAAAATCGCTCGCGATACCGAGCGGGACTTTTTTATGTCGGCTGCAGAAGCCAAAGAATACGGGATTATCGACGAGGTGTTCACCGCTCGCAAGTAGCAAGCTAAAAAAGAGGTGGATAGAAATGTTTAACGAAAAGGGTCAGTTAAAATGCTCCTTTTGCGGCAAATCCCAGGATCAGGTCAAGAAACTGGTCGCCGGGCCGGGGGTTTACATTTGCGACGAATGTATCGAGCTCTGCAACGAAATTATTGAAGAAGAATTGAATGAAGATCTGGGCCTGGAAATAGGCGATATTCCCAAGCCCAGGGAAATTAAAGATATTCTTGATCAGTACGTGATCGGGCAGGAGGAAGCAAAAAAGACTCTTGCCGTGGCAGTTTACAATCATTATAAAAGAATCAACCTGGGCGGCAAGATTGACGATGTGGAGTTGCAAAAAAGCAACATCGTGATGTTGGGACCTACCGGTTGCGGAAAGACTTTGCTGGCGCAAACCCTGGCCAGGCTTTTGAACGTGCCCTTTACCATTGCCGACGCCACCTCGCTTACGGAAGCCGGTTACGTCGGGGAAGACGTGGAAAATATCCTGTTGAAGCTGATTCAGGCAGCCGACTACGATGTGGAAAAGGCCGAGAAAGGGATCGTCTATATCGACGAGATCGATAAAATCGCCCGCAAGTCGGAGAACCCCTCAATTACCCGGGACGTTTCCGGTGAGGGCGTCCAGCAGGCTCTGCTGAAGATCCTGGAAGGGACGGTGGCCAGCGTTCCGCCCCAGGGCGGCCGCAAGCACCCGCACCAGGAATTTATTCAGCTGGACACGACCAATATCCTCTTCCTTTGCGGAGGGGCCTTCGACGGTATCGAGAAAATCATTCAAAACCGGATCGGGAAAAAAGGGATCGGTTTCGGTGCCGAACTAAAGCCGAAGCGCGAGCAAAAGATCGGGGAGATTTTGAAGTACATCATGCCGGAAGATCTTTTAAAGTACGGCCTGATTCCGGAATTTGTCGGCCGGCTGCCGATCATCGTGACCCTGGATGCCCTGGAAGAGGAAGCTTTGATCCGCATCTTGACCGAACCGAGAAACGCTCTGGTGAAGCAGTACCAGAAGCTTTTTGAGCTGGACGGGGTGGACCTGGAATTTCAGCCGGAAGCGCTGAAATGCATTGCCCAGGAGGCCTTGCGGCGTAACACCGGAGCCCGGGGCTTGAGAGCGATCCTGGAGGAGATCATGCTGGAGGTCATGTACGAAATCCCCTCCCGGGAGGACATCGCCAGGTGTATCATTACCAAAGACACCATCCTGAAGAGGGAAAAGCCGCTGATGGTGGCCGTAGAGCGCAAAAAGCGGAAGAAAGAGGAGACGGCGTAGCAGAAAGTATGGAAGAAAGGCACAGAGGCACACTGGCGCAAAGGGACAAAGGGAAAAATAGGGATTCGGCAAAGAGAGCCGAGATGGAAAGCGGGGTGGGGGGTGGATATATGGGGCACGTATTTGTTGATGTCTATTTAGAAGGGACGAAAGATCAAGAGAAAGTAACCATGCTGGTCGATACCGGGGCCACCCTGTCGGCAATTCCCGGGGATTTGGCGGATCGCCTGGGGGTGCCCAGGCTGGGGCCGAGGAGGGTCCAGCTTGCTGACGGCAAGGAACTTACCGTGGAGGCCGGGGTGGTGCACGTAAAAATTAACGGCCGGGAAGCCCCGACGACCGTTTTAATTTTGGGCAATGAACCTCTTTTGGGGGTAGAAACTTTGGAAACCCTTGGTCTAAAAGTAAATCCCCATACCCGGCAGCTTGAGCCCGCCAGGAGTTTTGTTCTGAGGCTGAAGTAAATAAAAAAAGCAGGTTAGCATGTTTATCGCCTGCTGTTTGCATGATCGGGTTTAGTTACCCGGTCTTTTTATTTTGCCCCTTTGTGCCTTAACCCCTTTTTGCTTTATGCCTGGTTCAAGGTTTAGACCGCCTCAATCAGGAAATAATAGATAATATAAATTCGCTGAGATAATCCAGGGGGGGTTGCCCGAGATGACTTGCATCTCTTCATGCAAAGATAAAAATGATTATCTATACAAAAGTATTTATCCCTGATCCCTATTCCCTAATCCCTAACCCCTGTTTTTTAAGGAGGTACCCGCGTGATGGAGTTTCCCACCGGCCTGACGGGTTTTGTCACCTTCGTCCAGGTTTTTTTCGGGGTGATCATCGGCCTTTATTTCTGGAACCTGCTGAAAACCCAACAGGGGAGCAAAACGGCGGTGGAGCGGGAGTCGCATAAGGAATTGGAGAAGCTGCGGAAAATGCGCACCATTTCTTTAAGCGAACCGCTGTCCGAGAAAACGCGCCCCGCCAGATTCGAGGAGATTGTCGGCCAGCAGGAAGGTTTAAAGGCCCTGCGGGCGGCGCTCTGCGGCCCGAACCCCCAGCACGTGATCGTTTACGGCCCGCCGGGGGTGGGGAAAACGGCCGCCGCCCGCCTGGTGCTGGAAGAGGCCAAACGCAGTCCCCATTCTCCTTTTAAAGAGGACGCCAAATTTATCGAAGTGGATGCGACCATTGTCCGCTTCGATGAAAGAGGGATAGCAGATCCTCTCATCGGATCCGTTCACGACCCCATTTACCAGGGGGCGGGCCCCCTGGGCATGGCGGGGATCCCCCAGCCCAAGCCCGGAGCAGTGACCAAAGCGCACGGCGGGATTCTTTTTATCGACGAAATCGGCGAACTGCACCCGATCCAGATGAACAAACTCCTGAAGGTGATGGAAGACCGGAAGGTGCTGCTGGAAAGCGCCTACTACAGCGCGGAAGACAGCAATATCCCCGGTCACATTCACGACATTTTTCAAAACGGCCTGCCGGCGGACTTTCGCCTGGTCGGGGCGACCACCAGGACCCCGGAAGATATTCCGCCGGCCATCCGTTCCCGCTGCCTGGAGATCTTTTTCCGGCAGTTGCTGCCCGAAGAAATTGCCGCGATCGCCCGCAATGGGCTGGCTAAAATTGGTTTCACCATGGAAGAAGAAGGCCTGGAGGTCATTAAGAAATACGCCACCAACGGGCGCGAAGCGGTCAACATGATTCAAATTGCCGCCGGGGTGGCCCTGACGGAAGGAAGAAGGAGGATTAGCCGCGCCGACGTGGAATGGGTGGTGAACAGCGGGCAGTATTCCCCCCGCCCGGACAAAAAGATCGCCGCCAGCCCGCAGGTAGGGGTGGTCAACGGGCTGGCCGTGTATGGTCCGGGGATGGGCAGCCTGCTGGAAATCGAGGCAACCGCCCTGCCGGCGGGGCGCGGCCAGGGGAAAGTAACCATCACCGGCGTGGTCGAAGAGGAAGAGTTGGGCGGCCGGGGGCGCACCTTCCGCCGCAAAAGCATGGCCCGCGGGGCGGTGGAAAACGTGCTTACCGTTTTGCGGCGGATTACCGGCGTGGAGCCGCGGGACTACGATTTGCACATCAATTTTCCGGGGGGCGTTCCGGTCGACGGCCCTTCCGCCGGCGTGGCGGTTGCCGTGGCCGTTTATTCCGCCATTACCGGGATCGCGGTGGACAACAAAGTGGCCCTGACCGGGGAAATATCCATCCGGGGCCTCGTCCTTCCCGTGGGCGGAATCGTGGCCAAAGTGGAGGCGGCCCGCTGCGCCGGGGCGGGGCGGGTTTTAATCCCGAAAGAAAATTTTCAGGAGCTCTTCGCCAAATTTGCCGACGTGGAGGTAATCTGCGTCGAAAGGCTGGAGGAGGCGCTCACCTATTCGCTGGTGGAGGAACCCGAGTTAATCCGCAAGGCAAAAATTCCCGGACACCGGGAAATGCTGGCGGCGACCGCACTGATCCCCGCGCCGGCGAACAATAACAGGAGTTGGGAATTAGGAGTTGGGAATTAAGAATAAAGTTTAACAGGCCCAAAGGCACACAGGCCCAAAGGTCCAAAGGTACAAAGACAAACAGTTTTTCGCCGTCAATGAAAGGAACGGTGGATTGTTGCCGGCAATTCCAGCTCCTGTCGAAATCTTCCGGAGAAATCTCCCGAAAAATTAATCATCCTGCAGTTAAAACCTGGCTTTGTCCAGGTTTCTTCTTTTCTGGGACTTATTTCAGTGGCAGCCGGAGACGGTTTATGTTAAAATAAAGAAGGCACGTCAAGGTGAAGGATACGATACAATATAGAAGGAGGTGCAGCCATGGGTTCCCAGACCAGAGCTCTACCGTTACTGCCTTTAAGGGGCGTGCTCGTTTTTCCCTACATGGTGATTCACCTGGACGTGGGCAGGGAAAAATCCATTCAGGCCGTGGAGTCGGCCATGATGGGCGAGCGCCTGATTTTTCTAACGACGCAAAGGGAAGCTCAAACCGATGATCCTCGGGAAGATGATATTTTTCTGACGGGTACCGTGGCTGAGGTGAAACAGCTTTTAAAATTGCCGGGAGGGACCATCCGCGTGCTGGTCGAGGGGGTGGCCCGCGGAAGGATCAGGAGATTTGTCAGGCTGAAGCCTTTCTTTAAGGTGGAGGTCGAACAATATACCGACGATCCGGTCAAAACTCCCGAAGTAGAGGCTTTGATGCGGAACCTGATTTTCCAGTTTGAGCAATACATCAAGCTATCCAAGCGCGTCCCGCCGGAGATGATGTCCTCCGTGGTGAATCTGGAAGAACCGGGGCGCCTTTGCGATACCATCGCTTCCCATCTGGCTTTGCGCATTGAGGAAAAGCAAGAGCTGCTGGAAGCCGTCGATCTTCTCGAGCGGATGGAGAAGCTGTCCGGCTTTTTAGCCAAAGAGCTGGAGATTGTGGAGCTGGAACGGAAAATCAACGTGCGCGTGCGCAAGCAAATGGAGAAAACCCAGAAGGAATATTACCTGCGCGAGCAGATCAAGGCCATCCAAAAAGAGTTGGGCGAGAAGGACGAAAGGGTGGCGGAGGCGGAGGAGTACCGCCAGAAGATCGCCGAGGCGAAACTGCCGAAAGAGGTTGAAGAGAAGGCTTTAAAAGAGGTCGAGCGGCTGGAGAAAATGCCCCCCCTGGCGGCGGAATCCACGGTGGTGCGCAACTATCTGGACTGGCTGATCGCCCTGCCCTGGAGCAAGAGCACCCGGGACCGGCTTGATCTTCAGTTGGCTGAACAAATACTTGACGAAGATCATTACGGCCTGAAAAACGTAAAGGAACGCATTCTGGAGTACCTGGCGATTAGAAAATTATCCAAAAAATTGAAAGGTCCCATTTTGTGTTTTGTGGGGCCACCCGGAGTGGGGAAGACCTCCCTGGGGAAATCCATCGCCCGGGCCCTGGAACGCAAATTCGTGCGCATTTCCCTGGGGGGCGTGCGCGACGAGGCGGAAATCCGCGGACACCGGCGTACATACGTGGGGGCTTTGCCGGGCAGGATAATTCACGGGATGCGCAATGCCGGCTCGAAAAACCCCGTTTTTTTGCTCGACGAGGTAGACAAAATGAGTATGGACTTCCGGGGAGACCCTTCCGCGGCTTTGCTGGAGGTGCTGGATCCCGAACAAAACAACAGTTTCAGCGACCATTATATTGAAATCCCCTTCGACCTTTCGAACGTGATGTTTATTACGACGGCGAACATCCAGCACAATATTCCGCGGCCGCTTTTGGACCGCATGGAAGTAATCACCATTTCCGGTTACACGGAAGAGGAAAAGGTGCAGATTGCCCTGCGTCACCTGCTGCCCAAGCAGTTGGCCCAGCACGGTTTGACGGCCGGGATGCTGGGCATTTCGGAGAACACGATCCGGAAAATCATCCGGGAGTACACCCGGGAGAGCGGCGTGCGCAACCTGGAGCGCGAACTGGCCGCCATTTGCCGCAAGGCGGCCAGGCAAATCGTCACCAAAAACGCCAAGAAGGTCCGGGTAACCGTCCAGAACCTGGCGCAATTTTTAGGCGCTCCGCGCTACCGGTACGGCGTGGCCGAAAAGGACGACCAGGTGGGTACGGCCACCGGCCTGGCCTGGACGGAAGCCGGCGGGGATACCCTGAATATCGAGGTTACTTTGTATAAGGGCAGCGGGCGCCTGATTCTCACCGGCAAGCTGGGCGAAGTGATGAAAGAGTCCGCCCAGGCCGGGTACAGCTACGTGCGCAGCCGGGCGGGCCTGTTGGGCATCGCAGAGGATTTCTTCGAGAAAAACGATATTCACGTGCATATTCCGGAAGGAGCCATCCCGAAGGACGGTCCTTCCGCGGGAATCACCATGGCCTGCGCCCTGGCGTCGGCCCTGACCGGCCGGAAAGTAAGGCACGAGGTGGCCATGACCGGCGAGGTGACCCTGCGCGGCCGGGTGCTGCCCGTCGGGGGGATCAAAGAAAAGGTGCTGGCCGCCCACCGGGCCGGGATTAAAAAGATCCTTCTCCCTAAGGAAAACGAGAAGGACCTGGAGGAGATCCCGAAGAAGATCAAGAGCCAGCTGGAGTTTGTTTTCGTGGAGCATATGGATGAAGTTCTTGAGGAGGCTTTACTGGAGGGAGAAGATGGACAGGTATCCACCGGCGCGCTGGAGCCGCTGCCGGCCATGCTGCCCGAAATCTCCTACCAGCAGAATATTTCCGGGGAAAGGGGACCGCAGCCTCCCTCATGAGCGCCGTTGGTTCCGTTGAATTTTTCGCCGCGGCGGCAAAATTGGAGCAGTGCCCGGCCGGGCAAAGGCCCGAGGTGGCCCTGGCCGGGCGTTCTAATGTGGGCAAGTCGTCTCTGCTCAATACCCTGGCCGGCAAAAAAAATCTGGCCGTCGTAAGCAAAACGCCGGGGCGGACGCAAACCATTAACTTTTATCTGGTCGATGGAAAATTCTTCCTGGTTGATTTGCCGGGGTACGGGTTTGCGAAAGTGCCCGCAGAGCTCCAAAGATACTGGGGCGTTCTGGTGGAGGGGTACTTGCGGGACCGGCCGCAGCTGGCCGGCGTGGTGCAGATTGTGGACGTCCGCCACCCCCCGACCGAACTGGACCGGCAGCTGTCCGACTGGCTCCGGCATTACGGCGTCCCCGCCGCCGTGGCGGCCACCAAGGCGGATAAAATCTCCCGCGGCCGGGTGCTCAAGCAGCTGCAGGTGATCAGGAAGACCCTGGGGTTGCCGGAGGAAATTCCCCTGATCACGTTTTCCGCCAAAACAGGAGAGGGCAGGCCGGAACTGTGGCGGGTGGTCCGCCGGTGGGCGGGGCTGGCTCCGGGATTTGAAGAAGACAATGGGGGATGCCGGCCGTGGTGAGGAATGGGCGACATGGCCGGGCGGGGATAGTAGGCTTGAAACGGTTTATGTTTCCCGTCGTTATTCCTGCAGGAATCGATCTCTCACGATCCGGGAAAACAGGTGCAAGTCCTCGATGTTTTTGCGCAAAATGCCAATTAGGATTTCCGGATCAATCCTGGCGTAGTCGTGAACGATCACGTTGCGAAATTGAGCCATTTTTTTGAAATTCTCTAACCGGTCGGGTGGCAGGCAGCCCGCCTCGGTAAGCACGGCCATAATATCCTTGTAATCCTGCGGTTCGCGTAGTTCAAGGTCGGCGATCAGGTGGTTGCCGATATCCAGGCAGGCTTCCACGGCCAGGTGCAGGGTACGTTCGAGGTACCGCCGAAGGATCTTGTTTTCCTTGAGCTCGTTTACCTTGGTTCCGGCGTGTTCTTCCAGGTCGCCGATGTACTCCGCCAGTAATTTTGTCTTTTCGGTCAGCAGTTCTTTGTCTACCATAGTTTCGTTATTCTCCCAGTGCTTTTAAGATCGCTGCGTTGCGCAGCCGGTAAACCCTTTGCAGGTCGAAATAAGCCCGCCGGGAGCGTACTTCAAAGTTCACCCGGCGCCGCCGGTCCTTCTCCAGGACGAGCCTGCCGTGTTTGCGCACCTGCCGTTGCAGCAGAAGAGGCGCAGTTTCCAGGTCGATCACCTGCACGGGGCGTTTAACGATCTCCTCAAGGGCTATTTCCAGTTCCAGGCGCCGTTCAAAACGGGCAAAACCATCTTTCTCCGGCAGATTAAAAAGTACTGCGATGTCCACGTCGCTGCCGCCGGTTGCCCGACCGCGGGCGTAAGAACCGAACAGGTAAGCCGCCGCGACGTCCGGTTGCCTGTCCAGGTAACTAATAAGATTGCCAAGGTTAAGTTCCGGGCTCATTTTTATTCCCTCCGGGCATCTTCTTCGATGTCATTGCTGTGCTTCATCATTAAGATAAGTTTCTATGGCCGCTTCCTTAATTTTTTCAAAAAAAACGTGCAGGTCGTTTTCGAGCAGTCTGTCGATCTCCGGCAAGGTTTTGAGTAATGCTTCCACCTTCTCGGGGATCAGATTAAAGCCGTATAGATGACGTACCAGATGCCTGAAACGGCGGTATTCATCCAGCCGGGTAAAAGTATCTTTACCGAGCAAAGGCGGCCTTAAGCCGGGAATGGCCAGCTTCATCTGGATCAGCAAATCTTTATGCCAATCAGAACCTTGAGGAGCCTTTCCGTCAATTGTTTTCGCTATTTCTTTGAAAATATTTTCCGCGATTGTATAATAATCGAGTAAAACGGAGGCAATTGCCCGCAGCGTAAACTCATCCCGCAGGATTTTCTTTTTTTCCTGTGGCCACGGGAAAAAGCCCCTTTGTTCCAAAGATTTTTTAAGGATTTGAAAGTTCTCTGCTTCTTCTCGAATTCTTGCTTCGAGCACCAATATATCCTTTAACTCCACGCTATTCTGATCCCCTCCCGGAAAACCCTTTTTCTTAAGGACTCTACCGCGTCTTCGGCACAGACGATACTGACCGGAAAAGGCGTAGCCATTTCTTCGGCTTTTACCTGCATATCCCAGAAACGGGCGTGGTTTGGAAAGCCTACAATCAGTAAATCAATGTCCGATTGCGGCGTGAACTTGCCCCAGGCTAAAGAACCGTAGAGATAGACTTCTTTTACGTTGTACCGGCTTTTGAGCCAGTCGGCCACCGCCTGCGCCTTTTCCAGCGCCCTGGCCCGCAACTGCTTTTCCCGATAAGCTTTTTCTTTTAAAAGCAGTTGCCTGACCTGGCGAAAGTCCTGCCAGTTTATTTTGCCTTCCCCGATTTTTTTCTCTGTTCTCATTGCGAAACCATCCGTTCTTGACAGCACCTGCGGATTGCTAATATTTTAACAGTTCCTTCGGTTTTCTTCAACGTCAAAAGTTCAAAAACCCCGGCTTAAAAAATTTTATCGAAAAGGCAGGAATTTAGATAAAGTTGTCGAAAAACATGGTAAACAAATGGCAATAAACCCCCGGGCGCTCCGGCAGGCCCCGGCAAAAGGACGGTCCATCATGTTCCAAAAAACCAAGAATACGATTGAGAAAACTGGAAGACCTCTTTACTCCCTGCAAGGGGCCGGAACAAACGTACGGCCGGGGGGGGGGGGGGGGGGGGGTTTTAAAAAAAAAATTTTTTTAAAAAAAAAGTTGGCAAAA
>JAIMBK010000063.1 GCA_023511535.1 Armatimonadota bacterium | reverse complement strand
TCGTCCAGCAAGGCCTTGGCGGCCAGGATCATCCCCGGGGTGCAAAAACCGCACTGCACCGCCCCGGCTTCCAGAAAAGCTTCCTGGATGGGGTGCAGCCGCCCGTTTGCAGCCAGGCCTTCGATGGTGGTAATCTGCTGGCCGGCGGCCTCCGGGGCCAGCACCAGGCAGGAATTTACCAGGCGGCCGTTGAGCAGTACGGTGCAGGCGCCGCACTCCCCTTCGCCGCACCCCTCCTTTGTCCCCGTCAGGCCCAGGTCTTCCCGCAAGATGTCCAGGAGGCGCCGGTTCGGCGCGACGAGCAGCTCCACGGGCCGGTTGTTAACGGTTGCTGTAAAGCGGAAGAGCTTCATCGTTAACGCTCCTTGGTGCCAGGCACCTAACTTATTAACCTTTTCCCGGCGGGTCGTTTAATTCAGCGTCGTCCTGCTTCAGTATAGCCGCAGTTTCTCTACCGCATTTCTCTATTGTGATTCCTCCCGGGCGAAGGCAGGCACGGCCTTTTGCAGCGCTTCCCGCGCCACCCCCCGGACGGCCACCTGTTTATAAGGGGCCGAGGCCCGGCTGCCCAGGACGGTTTTGACCGTTTCCGCGATGCTGGCAACGGCCTCTTCCAGCAGGGCGGGGCCGGGACGCTTTCCCCGAAGAAGGGCCTCCGCAGCCGGAACGCGGACGGGCCGCGGCGCCACCGCCCCCAACACCAGGCGGGCATCGGCGATGGATTCATCCGGAGCAAGGGTGACGATTACCGCCATGCTGATGCGGCTGATGGCCAGGCTGTTCCGCCGGCCCAGCTTCACAAAACTGCTCCCGGCTTCCGGCGGCAGGGCGGGAAAAACTACCCAGGTAAGGATTTCTTCCGGAGAAAGAAGGGTTTTCCCCATTCCCACCAGGAATTCGGCCAGCGGCAAAACCCTTTCGCCGCCCCGCCGGCAAAGTCTTACCCGGGCTTCCAAAGCTACCAGGGGCGGCAGCAGGTCGCCGGCCGGTGAGGCGTTAACGATATTCCCCCCGATGGTCCCCTGGTTGCGCACCTGCGGCCCGCCCACGCTGGCGGCTGCCTCCGCCAGCAATTTACCGGACCGGTTGATGAGCGGGGAGGTCGCCAGTTCCCGGAAGGTCGCCAGCGCGCCGATCCGGACGTTCCCGTTTTGCAGTTGAATTTGCGTTAATTCGGTCAGTCTGCGCAGGCTGACCAGGTGCCTGACGGTTAGTTCCTTCTTGCGCAGGGCGGGAATCACGTCCGTTCCCCCGGCCAGCACTTTTTTCGGCTCCGGCAGGGTCGCCAGCAGTTCCAGGGCTTCCGCCAGCGTTCGGGGCTGGTAATACTCAAAAGGCGGCAACACCGGGTTTTCCTCCCCTAAAGACAAAATTTAAACTCAAGTGCCAGGCACTTAAATTATTAATTTATTTTAATTTATTTAACCTCAAGTTGCGTTAGGGCCGCAGAGTACAAAGCAAATATGTCTATGCAGTTCTCTTTGTGCCTTTGTGCCTTTGTGCTTACCTTAGTCCGTCCTCGCCCTTGACCTCGCTCTTTTGCAGGCCGCCGATCCTGGGCAGGGGGCGCCCGGAACTGGTCACCGCCAGGGCGACGAGGATTTCGTCGGCGGCGGGGGCGTCGGTCACCCGCACTTCCATGGCGTCGTAGTGGGTGCGCACAAAGGCGGCGTCTTTATAGTGCAGGGGGACGTCGATCGGCGTGCCCATGGGCCCTCTTTTTTTGGCCGAAGGGATGATGGCTTTGCCGCCCTGAACCGCCTCCCGGAACGGTTTCCCCAGTTTCGGGTGGAGGATGGCCGCGGCGTGCTCCAGTTCGCCCAGTTCGCCGACAACGGCTGCTTTCCCGTAGCTCTCCGCCGGCTCCCCGCCCAGGGCGGCAACGGCTTTCCGCCCTAACAGCCGCCCCAGTTCTTCCCCGGCATCAATCAGCTCCGTCAGGTCTTCGACGTATTTGCCGGCAAAAGGATTTTTAATCACGGCTACGGCGGCTGCTTTCTTTACCGGCGCCGCCAGTTCAACCCCGTTTTCCATTTTCGTTTCTTCCACGATGGTTATAATTTTACGAATTTGCATCTTGATTCCTCCTTGTAATATTTGCCACCAGCCCCGCCAAACAGAGCAGCCATTCCCGATGGATAGAACACCGAACGGCCTCGTAAACTGATCACGGCGCCCAGAATAAGCCCTTTTTCGTGCAGTTCCCGCGCTTTCGCCAGCCCGTTTTGAAGGGCGGCGGCAACGGCTTCCGGGGGGAGATAGCCGATTTCTTTAGTCACCAGCAGGCCGGGGATGTCGGTTTCGGGATCGATACTGGCCGCCGGAACGCGGACGATTGCCGGGTGATCTACGTTCACCGCGTTGCCCAGGACGGTTGCGCAGGCATCGGCGATGCCGGGCGTCCCGGCCAGAACGGTCGCCGCGCTGGCGACGCCCAAAGTAAAGCTCCGCCCCCCGAAACCGCTGGTGGCGATTCCCGCGATCCCGCTCTGGGAGGTTACCTCAATCACGTGACTGATTCCAGTCCGGGTTAAATCCTCCCAAACGCCGACCCTGATCCTTTCCCCGGGCGGCACAACCAGGGCAAGGTCCCCGCCGTTGTTGACCGTCACCCAGTCGGCCCCTTCCTCCCGGGCTTTCCGGGCGCAAAACCCGGCGATGGCGCCTGCCACCGCTGCCAGCGGAGTTAACTGAGGATCTCCGGTCGCCTTGACCGCCGCGATCATGGCGTTGACCACCGGCGGGTAAACAGGGCGCAAATCTACCTGACCGGACGGAACCCGCACTACGGGCAACCAGGAGGCCGCTTCTTTCAGGAGCAAAACGGCCTGCCGGGCGGCCGCCACCGCCGCCCGCCGATCCGGTGAACCTTTTTTCCTGGCCTCAATGACCATCGTCACCGGTCCGTAGTCTAAAAGAACTTTTCCTTCTTTGAGAATTTTTAGCGCCGGCCCTTCCCCCGGCTCCTTGACCGGCTTCCTGACCAGGGGGTTTTTCATCAAAACTTTGAACATTTTAAGCTTTAAGGTACACGCTCCCTTATGGATTTAAATTAAACTACAGAGGACACAGAGAGCACAGAGAATTATGGATAGGGAACCGGCAGCCAGATTACAGCCCTTAAGCCGGGATACTTCGTTATTCCATACCTGGAAGGCAGGAAAAAGAAAATTCCTATGGAATCAAGTTACCTGGACAACAAATTATTCGGACCCTTTTCTAACGACTGACGACCAGCGACCATTCCCGGCGTCCACCACTCCACCCGGACTTCCTTCAACACATCCTCCAGCGGGCGGAGCGCTTCCCGGCGGCCGCCCAGTTCTTCAAAGGTCTTGCGCGTCATGGTATATTCCACCGGGACGACGAGGGCCGGGGTGGGCACCCAGGCAAAGGGCGCGGCGGGCATTTTCTCCACGTCGGCGATAAAATTGATCCCGCCCCCCGGCATCAGGAATACCTCGGCGCCGCCGCACGTAAGCCTGACTTTTCCCGTGTGGACGCCCCTGGTCAACAGAATAGGGTGCCTGGTCACCCCGGCGCGGGCGCTGCCGCCCACCCCCGCCCGGATCATTACGCTCACCCGGGCGTACTCGCAGGTGTCGGCGATTGTCTGAACTGCTGCCTTGACCGGCGGCGGGAGCGGGATTTCTTCCCAGTCCCCGTCTTCCCGCAGGCGAAACAAAGCGGCGTGCGTACCGGTGGTTTCGGTCACCAGCACGGTCATTCCCGGCCGGGCGCGGTTTAAATCGACGCCGGCGATTGCTTCGCGCGGATTAACAATCGCCGTCCCTCCCCACCCGGGCCCGGGGTCGCCGAAGTAGCGCCCTTTCGTGCTTTTCCGCCCGCGGGGCACCACTCCGGAATAGGTGAACCCCGCCGCCGCCCCGGCCGGATGTTCGGAAAGGAGCCCGATGATGTGGTGGTCCAGGATGACGGCTTCGTCCACCACTCCCCGAAAATGTTCGGCAAACATACCGACCGTGGCGCTGCCGCAGCCCACCCGCATCCGGGCGTCCGGCACGCCGTCGATGACCGGCGGCTTCCCCAATTGCAGCACGATGGTGCTCCCGCCTTCCACCCGTAGCCTTACTTCCTGGCCGTTGGCCAGTTCGACGAGGGTGCGGGCCGCCCAGATCCCGTCCTGGCGGGTGAGGACATTCACTCCCCCCAGGGAAAGCATCTTGGCTCCGTATTGCTCCGTGGCCACCGCGCCGACCACCCGGCCGTCCCTTTTGACCCGGGCGCCTTCTTCCCCGATGTCCAGGTTCGTATCGATCTTTACTTCCAGCTGGCTGTAGCTTAAGGGAGCCTCGGTAACCACCGTCACCACGTCTACCCCGGCCACTTCGGAGGAGACTATATACGGGGAAGGAATGCAGTCCGGGTAGGTGTTTCCGGCTCCGACCCCGGTTAAGAGGGGGTAAAGCTCCGGCCCCCGGCCGGCCTGCTCCCGGCGGGGCACCACCAGGGGCCGGTCGCGCACGATTTCGCCGCCCACGTTGCGGTAGCGCCGGCAGGCACCCAGGTAGCCTTCCCGGACCGTGCACTGGACCGGGCAGTGCCCGCAGACAACGGCTTCCGGATCAGCCCCCACAACCGCAGAAGGCGCTTCCACCGGGCATACCTTCAGGCACGTCCCGCAGGAAACACATTCCCGGCCGATGGCGGCCTTTTTTTCGCTGATCTGGACGGCGCCCACCGGGCAGGCCCGGACGCAGAGGCCACAGCCGGTACAGCGATCGTGATCAATTGCAAACACTGCGCAAAGACATCTCCTCGTGATAGGGATTAGGGGCTACACTGTTTTCACCTGGCGCTTTGCCGGCGGGGTGTTGCGGCTTTTCCGCGCCCGCACTTCGCCGTCGATGAGCACCAGGGCGACGCCGGGGATGTCGCCGGCCGCAAAGGCCGCCAGGGCGTCTTCGCCCACGGAGCCCAGGGGCGCGTCCAGCACTACCAGGTCGGCCGCCAGCCCTTCTTTCACCATCCCGGTGGACAGGCGGAAAACCCGGGCTGTGTTTCCGGTGGCCATCGCCACCGCAATCTCCGGAGGGACGTCGGCCATTGCCGCGGCCAGGCAAATGTTGCGCAAAATCCCCAGGGGAATGACGCCCGTTCCGGAGGGGGCGTCGTTGCCCATGATGATCCGTTTGTAATCCTTCCGCTCGTTAATCATTTGCAAGGCCGCGCAGGCCACTTTGGGGTTGCCGCACTGAACGATCTCCAGCGCAAAGCCGGTCCCGCTGATTAACTTTTCCACCTCGGTCATGCTCACTGCCGTCGGCCCGCCGTTAAGGTGGGCCACCACGTCCGGCTTCACGGTCATCACGTCTTCGGCGGTAACCGTGGAACTCCCCGGAATGGAAGTGCCGCCGGTGTGCATGGTCACCACCATGCCGTAGCGGTGGGCGATTTCCACCAGCGCCGCCGCCTCCGCGGGCTTCTTCACGCCCCCCAGGCCGACCTCGCCCACCAGCCAGACCCCGGCCTGGGCCATTTCCGCAAAGTCTTTTTCCGTCAGCCCCGGTTCCAGGATCACCGCCCCGCCGTGGACCTTCACCCCGGACGGGCGGGCCTTGGCGTAAGACAGATGCGCCAGGATGGCCAGCGCCTTCACCCCGGCGGGGGTGGTGGGCCGGCCCGGCGTGTGCGCCTCCCCGGCCGAAATCATGGTGGTCACCCCGCCGTGCAGGCAGCTGTCGATGTAATCGATGGTTTTCTGCCGGGGCGCATAGTCCCCGAGCACCGGGTGGAAGTGGGAGTCGATGAGTCCGGGTGTAACGGTCATTCCGTCAACATCGTAGATTTCGTCCACCGCAAATTCCTTTAAAAGACTCCGGTCGCCGATTTTCTGGATTTTCCCCTCCGCCATGA
Organism: Armatimonadota bacterium; assembly: GCA_023511535.1. GTDB lineage: Bacteria > Bacillota > Desulfotomaculia > Desulfotomaculales > Nap2-2B > JAIMBK01. The sequence continues at coordinate 11,569 of JAIMBK010000063.1, read as the reverse complement.
TCACGGTGTCCGCCTGCGCCAGGGGTTGATCTGCGTCCCCCGTGACAACTGTCCCGATGTTGGTGAGCGCTATGGTTTTCATAAACTTCTCTCCTTATCTATTTTCTAAAATCCGCCCTTTAGTTTCGATGCCTAGAGTCATTACAATAAAGCCGGCAATAACAAAAGCCCCAGCCACTATGGCATACACTCCGCTTACACCAAGAGCAGCAAGAGTATAACCAATAACCAGGGGTGCGAGCATGGAACCTACCCGCGAACACGTTGCCGCCCAGCTCGTCCCCGTCACTCTTACACTGGTCGGGTATAATTCTGGTGTTAGGTGTAAGTGATCCCCCATACTCCAGAAACGAAGAAAGAAGTTATAATCCCCCATAAAATCACTTGACTGGTCTGTAATCCTTGACCAAGCGCCCAACCAAAAATAACTGTGGCAATACCAGCAAAGAAAAGATTTGCAGTTAATAACCACTTTCTACCGTACTTGTCCATTAAGTACGCACAGAGAACCTGGTTTGGGACGTAGGCAAGTTGCATAATTAAAACATAAAGGAAAGACTTTACCATCGTATGTCCAGCCTTCACCAATAGGGAAGGCATCCAGGAAAAGAGCCCGTAATAACCAAACATACCTAAGAACCATAAAAACCAAAGCATAATGGTACGACGCAAATATTGACTGGAAAATAACACACCTATCGATGCTTTTGGACCGACGTAGACGCTAGAAACATCTTGTTCGGTCAGAGGTGGTATTGTTCGAGTACGAGAAACCTCGTTTTCAATTGCGTCTACAATTTGCTCTGCTTCTTTAGTTCGACCTTGAAGCACAAGCCAACGTGGTGACTCAGGCAAATGGCGGCGGACAACCCAAATATAAAACGCCGGCAAGGCACCTGCTACAAAGGCCCAACGCCAACCTACCGTAGGAATTATGAAGTAAGAAATTGCGGCAGCCGCGAGCCAGCCTATGGCCCAAAAACTATTTATCAAACCCTGGACCTTTCCGCGGTCTCTGGCCGGTACAAATTCTCCCAAGAGGGAGGTGACAACAGGGGTCTCACCACCAAGTCCGATACCTACTAAAAAGCGGAAAACAACTAGAGAGTAAAAATTCCACGAAAGGGCACATAAAAGAGAGCATATGGAAAATATCAACATTGTCCATTGAAAAACAGCCTTTCTGCCAACGCGATCTGCTATCGGCCCGGAAAGAAAGGCTCCTACCAGCATTCCCGCCAGACCTACACTTAAAATGATACCTACTTGGGAAGGGCTTAGGTTCCAGCTTTTTGTAAGAGCAGCCACAACAAAGGTAACCAGGCCCACATCAAAGGCATCAAAAGCCCAGGCGAAACCATTAATTGTAAGCATCCGGTAGTGAAAAGGCGATAATGGCAATCTATCCAACCGGGCCGTTATCCTCGCCACCGCTAAAGAGTCCATGAATTAACCCCCTTTTCATTTTAGATAATGTTTCTGCATGCCCCCCTTGCACCCAGGAAAAACCATTGTTTTTTATCTTGTTTTTTAAAAAACATCACCTCCTTAGCGCTACACCCACCGTACGCAAACGGTCTTCTCGTCCATAAACAGCCGCATCGAACCCATCCGGGATTTGGCCGCGCCGAGGAACGATTCCCGGCGGGAGCCCAGCGGGAAAAAGGCGTAGGGCTGCGGGATGGCGACGTTTACCCCCACGTTGCCCACGTTGACCTCGCGGATAAACTGGCGGGCGTGTTTGCCGCTGCTGGTAATGATGCAGGCCGAGTGGCCGAGGTTCGTTTTCGTGTTGATCCACGCAATGACCTGCTCCAGGCTTTCCCCCCGGATCAGGGCGGCCACCGGGCCGAACGCCTCTTCTTTGGCCATGGCCATGTCCACGTTGACGTCCTCCAGGATGGTCGGCCCCAGGAAGTAGCCGCCGGGGTAACCCGGCACCCGGACGGCACGGCCGTCCAGCACCATCTTCGCCCCTTCCGCCAGGGCCCGTTCAATCCACTGCAGGACCTTTTCCTTCCCCGCCATTGTAGCCAAAGGTCCCATGTCGGTCGCTTCGTCCAGTCCGTAGCCTACTTTCATGCCCGCCGCTGCTTCCTTGAACTTGCTTTTCAGTTCACCGTAAATATCCCCGATCACCACCACGTTGTCCGTCCCCAGGCAGCGCTGGCCCGTCATCCCGAAGCAGGCCCGCAAAAGCCACGGGACGGCTTCGTCCAGGTTGGCGTCAGGCATGATCACCACGTGATTTTTCCCGTTGCCGTTGATCGACGACCGTTTCCCCAGCTGCCCGCACAATTCGAAAAGCTCCTTGCCGGCCCGGTTCGAGCCGATAAAGCCGACCCCCTGGATTTCCGGCTGCTGCAGAATCTCCTTGTTGATGTTCCGGCCGCCGTGGATGAGGTTGATCACTCCGGGCGGGAAGCCGGCCTCCTGGGCCACCCGGCAGACGTACTCCGCAGCCACCGGATCCTGCCGGCTGGGGCTGACCACCACCGTGCAGCCCGCCGCCAGAGCGTAAGGAACAAAGGATGACCAGGCGTGCATCGGGATGTTGCCGGGGGTGACGATGAGAAAGGCGCCCAGCGGCTCCCAGACCAGGTACTGGTCGATCCCCCGGGCCACCTGGTCCGCATATTCGTTCTCTTTGCGCAGGCCATAAAGGGCCGAGCAGGCCGATTCGATGTTTTCAATTACCCGGCGCACCGAACCCCGGGCTTCGTCAATGGTCCGGCCGTGATCCTGGACAAGGACGCGGGACAATTCATCGAAGTGCTCCTCAAACTTCGCCCGCAGATCGAAAAGGAGGCGTGCGCGATCCCGCAACGGGACTTCGCGCCACGCCCGAAAAGCCCGGTGGGCCGCCTCCACCGCCGCCCGGGCTTCTTCTTTGGTGGCGGTGGGGAATTCGGAAATCACTTCCCCGGTTGCCGGATTCCGGTTTTCTTCCAGGACGATAGACTTTGACTCAGTCCATTCGCCGTTGATGAAGAGTTTTTGCTTGCCGTAATGCTTTTTTACCTCTGGAAGCAAAGCCATCTTTAATCCCTCTTCCTTAGTAAATTTAGCCACAGAGGACACAATGTTAAGTACCGGAAATCAGTAGCCAGCTTGCCGGCTTTTACCGGAGGCCAAATTCATATATTCAAGAAGAAAAAGAAAATTCCTGTGGGATTAAAATAAAGCCGTCAAATAAACTGGCCCGTCCGGCAAAAAGATAAATGCATTGATTTTGACTTTCCGCACTAACAGTAATTTAAAACAGTGATTTACAAAAATAATCATGCAAAGATCATGCCAGAAAAAAGCCGAAAGAAAAAACGCTCCGGTGATTACCTGGGCAATCCGGCAGCGTTGAAGTTTGTCTCAAATATAAGACAAGTGAAGTCACAACATTGAGACAATGGATCAAAAGTGAGACGAGTTCACCTGATTCTGATTCCGTATTTCCGCATTTTGCGGGCCAGGGTGGCCCTGCTGATCCCCAGTTTTTTGGCGGCCGCCGCGGTCCGGCCGGCGGCCAGCGCCTCGGCAATCACTTCTTTCTCAGTAATTTCCAGGGCTTCCTTCAGGGTTAATCCCTGGTAGTTCAGGCTCCGGTGCAAATGGGACATGGATTGATTCTTCTTGCTTTCAACCGGAAACTCCTCTACACCCAGAATATCCCCCCTGCTGGTGACCACCATCCGCTCCACGACATTGATCAACTCACGCACGTTGCCCGGCCAGGCGTAACCCTCCATAACATCAAGAAGCTCCGCCGAAAGCACTTTGTTCAACCCGTACTTGCGGTTAAAATAGGTCACGTAATGCTGGGCGATGGCCACGATATCCTCCTTCCGGTCCCTTAAGGGAGGAACTCTTAAGGGCACCACACTTAACCGGTAGTACAAATCCTGGCGGAACCGGCCGGCCTTGACCATTTCCTCCAAATCTTTGTTGGAAGCGGCAATCACCCGCACATCCACCTTCGTTACTTTCGTGCTGCCCAGGCGGGTGAATTCCTTTTCCTGGAGAACGCGCAGCAGCTTCACCTGGAGGTCAAGGGGCAGTTCGCCCACTTCGTCTAAAAAGATGCTCCCGCCGTCGGCCAGCTCGAAGAGGCCGCGCCGGCCTTCCCGGGAAGCTCCTGTAAAGGCGCCCGGCTCGTAGCCAAACAATTCCGATTCCAGCAAATCCCGCGGAATGGCCCCGCAGTTCACCTTGATAAAGGCTTTCTGCGAACGCCGCGGGTTGGCTTTGTGCAGCAAGTCGGCAATCACTTCCTTGCCAGCCCCCGACTCGCCCAAAATCAGGACGGTGGTATCCACCGGAGCCAGCCGCCGGGTTAAGTCCAGAACGTCGAGCATTTTTTTGCTGCGGACGATGACCTCTTCATCTTTCATTAACGTTATCCGGATTTCGGAAAGTTCCGCCTGGTACCGGTCGGCCAGTTTCTGCGACTGCCGCAGTTTTTCTTTCAGGTTCTCCTGCAGGGCGTATAATTCCGTCACGTCGTGGCTGTTTACGATGACCAGTTCCACCCGGCCGTCGGGACCAAAAACCGGCGCTCCCTGGGTCAGGCAGCGCTTTTTTTTGAGCACTTCCTGGATAATGGAAACGGGACGGCCCGTGGCAATTACCTTTGTCGAAACCTCGTCGTTAAAAATGTTTCCGGTAACCAGTTCCTGAACGCTTTTCCCCACGAACTCCCCGGCGAACTGCTCCTCAGACAGTTCGTAAAGCTGCCGCATGGCTTCATTAGAACGGATTATTTTACCGGTGCTGTCGACAATGCTGATCCCGTTGCAGGAGTGGTAAAAGGCCGCTTCCATCTCCCATAGCCGGCGCTTGAGCTCGGCCAGTTCCCGCCGGAGTTCGGCCGCTGTTTTATTTTCTTCCGTTTGCACGTCCGGCTCACCCCTCTATAGCTCTCAGGCGCTTTTAATTTTAAAAATTCGCGGCCGCCAAACCTTTTTCCTTGGGGCGCTGAAGATAAATTTTGCTTGCCGGGGCCCTGGAGATGTGTTACATTTTTAAAGAACAGATGAAAATGGTTCGTGCCGTGAAAAAGCTTCGCTAACTGTTTTTTGGCGGCTCTGCAGGCAACACTATTCAGAAATTTGCCGGCAGCGCGGTTTGAGGAATTCGTGAGAAGGGAGCCTGCTCAGAGGTGATCAGCTGTCCCCGGGAATTTTCCTGCACCCGGCACGAAATCGTCCTGGCCGCGGGCGAACAGGGGCTCCTGCTGCCCCCCTACAAGGGCTCCACCCTGCGCGGCGGCTTCGCCCGCGTTTTCCAGCGGCTGGTCTGCGCCAGGCGCAGCGAAAGCTGCCGGGAGTGCCTGCTCAAGGAAAGCTGCCCCTACCACCTGGTCTTTGAAACCTCGCCGCCGGCCCAAACAAAAGCCCTGCGCAAATACGCCAGTATCCCCCGTCCGTTTGTCCTGGAACCGCCCCTGGAAGAAAAGACGGCTTACGCGCCCGGCGAAACGCTTTCCTTTCAGCTCATCCTGATGGGCAAAACCAGCAGGCTGCTTCCCTACTTTATCGTCACCCTGGAGGAACTGGGGCGCCTGGGCATGGGGAAGGGGCGCCGGCCTTTTCGCGTCCGGGAAATTGCCGCCCTCGGTTTAAACGGCGAGCGCCGGACAATCTACCGCGGGACAGAAAAAGTGGTCCGGGCGGAAGAACTGATCATCCGGGGGCAAGACATCTGGGACCTCTGTGCCGCCGGTTCGCCCGGAGAAAAAATCACGCTGGAGTTCCTCACTCCCGCCCGCCTCACCTTTCAGGGGAACCTGGCGGACCGGCCGGAGTTTCACATCCTGATCCGCAATCTTTTGCGCCGGGTCTCTTCCCTGCTGTATTTTTACCACGGATGTGAATGGCAGGCAGACTTTGCGGGGATTATCCGGAAAGCGGAAGAAATAAAACTAAACGCCAACGGAACACGCTGGCTGGACTGGGAACGTTACTCCTCCCGGCACGACACTAAAATGAAACTGGGCGGCCTGGTGGGAAAAGCAACCTACCGGGGGCCGCTGGCGGACTTTCGGCCGCTGCTTAAACTGGGCGAGCTGGTGCACGCGGGCAAAGGCGCGGTCTTCGGGCTGGGGAAGTACGTCGAGCGGGAATCTCATCATTAAAAATGCCTGCCGGAAGAATGCCGGCAGGCGATTTTCGCGCCAGCTGCCCGATCTTAACGCAGGGCGGCCAAAAAACAGATGGAAGGCGGCAAAAAGACGCCTTGACTTCGGGGCTTTTTTGGGGCATAATAAAAATGTATCCGAAAGGTACGGGGCGTAGCTCAGTTTGGCTAGAGCGCACGGTTCGGGACCGTGAGGTTCGCAGGTTCAAGTCCTGTCGCCCCGACCATTTATTTTTCCGGGAAGCCTTGATAATCAAGGGCTTCCGGGATTTTTAGGATAAAAGAAAAGGCCGGGTAGGGTTCCGTAAGGAATCCTTAATTTTTCTAGGTTTCCGGGCCTATGCAGACCAAAATGCAGACCACATGCAGACCAAAATGCAGACCAACGACAGGTGTAAGAGAGGCTTGCGGGACAAGGGCTGCGGGGAGTAAAAAAAGAAGGATGCAGACCAACGGCAGGTATGAAGGGTTTAGGAGATAAAAAATTGTGTCTGTTCACCTGGTTTTTCAAAAAGCGTACCCCGGAAAATAGAGGAGTTTGCAAAAAGTTGACGAAATAAAACTAAAAAAGGTGGAGGGGTGTGGAAGTATGGCTTACGAAAACGGCTACGAAGCGGTAAATTACATTGGTTCAGTTATCGAACGTTACCGCTCCGATTCGATGATCTTTGCGAAAGCCGCCCAATTAATCCCGATTTTTACCACGCGCCCGGACTGGCCGCATTCTTTTGGCGAATTGAATGAGGCGGTCGGCTGTATATTGGGAGAATCTTTGACCTGGGTAATCCATTTTACAGAAAGATACATTTCAGACGAACGAATAATATGGCCCGACGATTTACCGCAAAACTTCAAAAACGATTTAAGGGCGTTTCATATCGCTGCAAGCTCTCTTGTTAATCAATATTGGGCATGGCGGGTTAACCCGTTTAAGCTATTCAGTGTAGCTTTTACGGAATACGGAGAAAACAAGCGTATTATACGCTTTGTCCGCATGGACGGGGCGCACCTTGATTTAGGTAACTCCAAAAGATTTAGATACAGTTTTCCATGCCCTAAGTTTTAAGACAAAAGGACAGACGGAGGGGCCTACAATATGAGTCTCCCTGCTCTAAAGGATCAGCCTTCTTCAAAGGTAGTATATTTAAACGAAAGAGCCAGAGACAAGGAGCCTGAAGCCCCAATATCCCAGAAAATCCAGCTGGAAAACAGCTTAAAAGTAGCTTATAATGAAATCAGGTCAGGTATCCACCAAATATCTTCAGCAAAAAAAGGTGGCATTATGGACTGGCAGGAAAAATATATCGACAAACTCGATAAGGCTATTGAGAAGATTGACCTGCGAATCGATGGCGTCAAAGAGGATATTACAAATCTCAAAAAAGAAATAAGAACGGAATTTAACCAGGTGATCGGCCAGTTTTTAGGTGAAATTAGAGACCGCGACAATCAGCGGCATAATGAATTGCTGATGATTAATCAGCGTATTGACAAAAATATAGGTGACTTGACCTCTGAAATTCGGGCGACAAATAAATGGATTATAGGGCTGGTGATTGCGGCTATCGGGTTGGTGGGGGCGGCTATCGGGTTGGCGATTACGGCTATCGCTGCAATTGGTAGGTAGCTCTATTGTCGCACAAAAAAACAATTACCCCGGCTGGGCCGGGGTTTTATAACGGCCTTCTCTTCTTCTCTTTTTCCAATTCCTTCTCTTTTTGTTTTATGACCTCTCGGCTTTTTTTAATATCGTCCTTTGCTCTTTTAATTTCATTTTCAACTCTCTTTTCTTCGCTGGTCTTTACCGGCGGCCTTCCCCGACCTCTCTTCCGCTCGTTTATCCTGCGCTCTAACGCTTCGATGTTAATCCACCACACTTTGCCGGGGCCACCCGCTTGCTTAATCCTATTCACCGCTTCTCACTTCCGCAATGTTTTGCTTCGCCCTCCACGGTTGCCGTTCTACCGGTACCCGGGTCCCCGGCGGCACCTTCCGCAGCCACAGGTAAACCCACGCTTTTACCGTTTTCCCGTTTTTCAGTACGACAGGAAACTTTTCACGCCGGTAAAGCATCCCGTTGCCCTCTAAATAATCCAGGTCGGCGAGCGTCGCTGCATCGATTTCGTAAACTTCGCCCAAAACAACGCCACCTTCTTCCCGGACCGCGCCGGGATAAAAGGGCGTTACGTTGTACAGGGCCAATCCTTCGACCCTTCCCGCCCCCAAGAAGCAGGAACCGTTTAAGTAAGCGTGGTTGGCGCGGCCGCGCATCAGGGTGCCATAAACAAAGACTTTGTTTTTCATGTTATTTTCACTCCTTCGACCAAATCGTTAATGCTCTAAGATAACCTCATAACCCGCCGGACTGTTGGGTCCGGCCTGGTTCGCCGCAAAAACTATTACGCCCACTTCCGGTTCAATTACGTTGTATCGCTGCCAAACTCCTAGCCAGCCCTGCGCATTACACCCGTACTGCCGGGCAACCTTTTCGGCAAGAGCGATTGCTTCTTCTTTGTCTGGAAACCAACCTAACCTTTCCTTCATCCTGATCCCTCCAAATGTATAGCGTGTATATTAAGTATAGCATACTTAATACTTCCTGTCAACGTTTTTGGGTATAACCATCGGTTTTATTTTCCTGCCAAACGCACAGAAATAACAAATAAGGCAGGGGTAATTAACGAGCTATAGAAAGATATACCCCCGGAAATTACCCCTGCCTTAAATTTAAAATATGAAAGCCTGAATTTTCCATATCAGCAATATATCGTCATAATTAATACACTAAATTTAAACCATCGCCGGTATTACGTTGGCAAATAACGAACGACCTGATTTAAACCGGCTATACCTGCTTTCTGCAACATTAAACCGGCTATATCACTTTTTCCGCCTTCCATGATTTCCTTTTACCAGTCATAGCAACAATTAGGGCATAAGTAAATGCGCTCCATGTGCCCATTGGCGGCGTTAATCCAAACACCAGCGTCGGTTGCTGTTTTGGGTTTCAGTTTTGCACCGCAATTAGCGCACTCCAGCTTCTTTGTCGTTTCGCTCTTTTTCCTTCGGCACAAACCCGGAAAGTTAATTATTTCAGCCATTGCAAACCTCCTTTCCTGGTTTTTCAAAAGTAAAAAACCCGCAAAACCATTCGGCATTGCGGGCTTTTACAGGTTATTAACCAGCGATTTCCATTTTTCTAGAAAAGTTTCGAAATCATCATAGGTTGTTTCGTAATTGTATATATCTTCTTTGTTATCCCGCGTGGCAATGGCATAGGCCACGACGCCGGTTGAGATCATTACTGCGTTTTCCACATAATCCCAGTTCTTGGTCGAATTCCAGAGCCTGAATTCGACGGTTCCGTGCTCCTTGAGTGCCTTTAGATTCAGCGTCTTATACTTATTAGCAGTTTTATCGACCGATTTAATATTCTTTTTTGTGCATCTATTGTTTGCTAAATCGTCGTAAATATCTACGACATAAGCGCTGTTCCACTTGTTGCAAAATCGAATTCGCTCACGGTTTCGGTTAGCGATTTCCGCGATATCATCCTCAATAGCGTCCCAAACAGTCACCAGGCGCAAAAGCGTTTTCCTGATTTCCGTTGGCCGGTTGAAGAGATTCATGATCCCTACATGAATGTGAATCCCTGCATTGGTGGCCGGTTGGCTATACTGAATTATCCGCTGAGTTTGTGTTCTGCCAGCCCGCGCCCATTTTGCAAACGTGAAAATATCCGACACGGCTTCCTCGCCGCAATGTTCAGAGTGCACGCGGTAACAAGGAGCTGCATCACTCACTTCCGCGCCCTCTATTTCTAGGCCGAAAGTCATTTGATCACGGATGGCAACAATGTCATAAACACCGTCAAGTTTTGGTGCTTCCCGCCTTTCCCTGATCTTTTCCTTGACCATCGCCCAGGTCGGCCGCGGCTCCCTTTCGGCCTCGCGACACCAGAAATCCACGGGCAAGTCATTTCTGCTTTCGGCGATCATGCGCTTGAGCGCCGCCAGGATGGGCGCTGCCGGGGCGTTATCGCGGGCGATAGCAGCATGAACAAACTGGCCGGAAAGGATTTCGTGAATGATATTACTCCTGCCTTCGTCTGTGTAGCCGATAAGGTAATAGGTTTTTTTCGTGTTTGAATAATAGTCTCGCTTGGGGCATTGAGTAACCCTTTCTTGGACAATACAAACCGAGGGCGCGGCGGCGTAAATATCAAGATTCACCGCCTCATAACCACCATTACGATACCCCCAGAAGCCGGGAGCTTCGATTATTCCCTTTTCCTGCGCGTCGTCGAGAATATTTTGCGCGTCTATGTATGACTGCATGGCCGGATGGGTCGTTTGGCAGCAAAACTCTCCTAACTCCCGCACACAATCTGCTGCGGTCAATTCGCCGTACCCTCCCCGGCCACTCCAGGCGGAAATTCTCTGGAGGCACGACTGAACAATCCTTTTGCGCCTTTCGGTTTCTTCTTTATCCCGTTGCTTGACCTGGGGCGTGAGCTGCTTTTCGTGTTTTTCTATTTGGGCAATGGCTTCGTGGTACTCTTTTTCTGCCATTGCTTGCCGGTCCCGAAGCTCCTGCTTCATTTCCTGCTTCGCGTTTTTGTCGATGCTTTTTTTCCGGATCATTTTTTCCAGCGGCTTGTTCTGGCGCAGTTTCTCCTGGTATTGCTCCCACGCACGATTTCTAGCCTTTGTAAATTTTATTGCTGCCATATCTGCTGCACCTGCATACGTGCAAGCACTTTTTAACCCTCCTTTTTAAGCTGGTATAAATAGTATAGCAGGTATATCTCTACCTGTCAATATTCTTGTGCTGTAAAATCGAGTAGGAGGGGGCGACTAACCCCCGTCCTCTCACACCACCGGACATGCGGGTCCGCATCCGGCGGTTCACCAAGCTTGACGAAGTCTTTGATAGCGTTCAGTAAGGCTCATCAGGCCCTGGGATTGCCAGTAGGTGTTGCCCAGGGCTCTGTTCATTGGCCCGTTGGCCATCCGCCACGATCCTTTGCGGGCGTTGGCAAATTCATGTACTACCCATTCCGGCAGTCCCAGTGCCCGTAGTTCGCGGTATCTTGTCCGCACCCGTTTCCACTGTTTCCAGAGGCACATGCGTAGTCTCCTCCGCATCCAGCCTTCAATGTTCTTGAAGATGCTGGGCGTTTCGGCCAGGGCGAAGTATCCCATCCATCCGCCCAGGTATGCGTTCAGCCGCTCGATCCGCTCGGCCAGGCTTACCGGTTTATTCCGGGCGGTTATTTCCCGGATTTTCGTTTTCACCCGGTCGATGGTCTGAGATGCCAGCCGGATGAGAATTACTCCTGCCTTGGGCTTGTACATGCTAAATTGTTGCTACCCACATTATTTGACCGCCAATTGTCAACAATCATTGGCCACTGGATAAGGATATACCTAAAATACAA
>JAIMBK010000062.1 GCA_023511535.1 Armatimonadota bacterium | reverse complement strand
TCATCTCCTTTTGTTGGTAGTTTAACCATTTACACAAAACTCTCTACGTTCTCAAAATTAGAGGGGGTTGAGCAAATAAAAACTCCTGGTATAAAAGAACGTGTTACCAATTCAAATACCAGGAGGTAAAAAACATGAAAGGATTTGTCGTCACCCCTGTACACTTAGTACATATCATATGTGGAGCATTGGAGTGAGTGGGGACAACACCTTGACTCGAGCGCTATTCATTACTCTTCTTTAATGGCGCTGGTCGGGCAGGATTCCACCGCCTCGTGGGCTTGCTCCTCGAAATCAGAGGGCACCTCGTCCACAATGCTTTTGGCCTTATCGTCTTCATTCCATTCAAAAACTTCCGGACAGGTGTCTATACAGGCACCGCAACTGATACACAGTTCTTGATCAACTTCAACTCGCATAAAATCACCCCCTGTTATTTAAAAAGCAGTTATAGTTTGGCTTTATAGACACAAATTATGTAGATTCCCACTGAGATAATTTTTTAGATCAAGAAGGAAAAATCCTCCCCGGGAAGAACCTAGTAAAAAAAAGGGCTAGAGGTGACAAACTTTGCTGGACATAAACGCCCTTGATCGTATTATAAAAGAGACCGTCAAGGCCATAGAAAAAAGCAAGCTGCAAATTTACGATATAGCCGAGAATACGCGGGCGGAAATGAGCCGGGTAAGCGATGAACTCCGGGAGGTAAAAGAAGAGGTTGCAGAAGTTATTAAACGGGTCGATAAGCTGACCGCCGCCGAAAAAAAGGCCCGAATGCGATTGATGCAGGTAAGTAAAGATTTTCGAAAATATACCGAGAAAGATATCAAAGATGCTTACGAAGAGGCCCACAAACTTCAGGTTGAACTGATAACACTGAGGGAAAATGAAAAGCTGCTGCGGTACAGACGCAATGACCTGGAAATCAGCCTGCGCAGGCTGGAATCTACAGTCGCGCGGGCCGAAAAACTGGTCTCCCAGGTGGGTGTGGTACTGAATTTTTTGAGCGGAGGACTGCAGGATCTTAGTTCAAAGATCGGCGAATTACAGCAAGCGCAACAAATGGCCCTCAGCATTATCCGCGCCCAGGAAGAAGAACGCAAGCGGGTGGCCCGGGAAATTCACGACGGACCCGCCCAGTCCATGGCCAATATCGTGATGCGCGCCGAGTTCTGCCTGAAACTGCTTGAATTAAACCCGGAAAAAGTGCGGGATGAACTGGTCGCGCTGCAAAAGCTCGTCCGCCTGAGCCTCCAGGATGTCAGAAAGATAATCTTTGACCTTCGCCCTATGGTGCTGGACGACCTCGGCCTGGCGGATAAGGTGCGGATTTTTGACGTATAGACTATTATGGCAGAAGTACAGTTCCCAGTTACTTTAATTATGTCAAAATATTTTAAAGTTGATTTTTGATCCTGCTTCTGAACGGCGCGGTCATCACGATAGTTTTATTCTAATATCTTTTGGAGAAGCAGTATGCTTGGTATAAATCAGGTGTTATAATCTTTTTTAGGGGGTGACATTTATGAAATTCAAGCGAATTACCGTCAACCCGGCCGTTTGCACAGGCAAGCCCTGCATCAGAGGGCTCCGCTTTCCGGTCTCCCGTCTTTTGGGGCTACTGGCTGCGGGTGAAACGAAAGAGAACATCCTGCAGGCCTATCCTTATCTGGAGGCCGGGGATATTGACGAGGCTCTCCTTTTTGCAGCATATTTAGCCGCAAACCGGTACGGAAGCCGGTGAATTTTTAGGGATGGAGGAAACTGGAGCCGGTTCACTTTGGAACGTTCGTCGAAAACGGCGGGGCATGGATTGAGAGGTCCGGATAGGGGATTTCCCGCCGCCAGGGTGCGGACGTTTTGACCAGGCGGTCAACGTGCTGCACCGTTTCCAGTGGGACGCCGAGTTCTCCGGCCAGCGCGTCGGGAGCAGTTCCCCGCTCCAGCCCCGCCAAAACGGCGTCGAGTACCTCGTAAGAAATACCGAGGGCAATTTCGTCCGTAATGCCGGGGATCAGATCGGGCGACGGGGGTTTGGCGATGATTTCCCGGGGTACGCCCAGGTGTTCCGCGAGCCGGCGCACCTGGGTTTTATAAAGGGGTAAAATGGGCGCCAGGTCGGCGGCGCTGTCACCGTACCGGACAAAGAAGCCGGTGAGGTATTCGGTGCGGTTTAAGCAGCCGGCCACCAGCAGCCCGTTTTCTTCAGCGTACTGGTAAAGGACGGTCATCCGCAACCGGTGTTTGATCCTGTAAAAGGCAATCGCCCGCCGGATTATGTCATTTTGTTCTCCTCCCGCCATGGTCAGCAGAAATGGCTGGGTTTTGCCGACGTTGGCGATTCCCCAAAAGGCCACGCGGTTGACGAGCGGGTTTTGCATGGCCCGGGAAACTGCGTTCCGGTAGGCGCCGAGATCCTTAAGAGCCGGTTCCAGATCGATTTCGTGCAGTTTAACGCCCGCCTTTTCGGCCGCCGCGCGGGCGTGGACGCGGCTTTCCGGGGCGCTGTCCCGCTCCGGCAGGTAAAGGCCGGTGACCTTTTCCGGCGTCAGCGCCATCGCGCACAAGAAAACTACCACCGCCGAATCCAGCCCGCCGCTGACCCCGACGACCACTCCCCGGCTTTTGGCGGCGGCCGCCTGCTCCCGGATGAATCGGGCAATTTCCTCCCCGGCGAGCACGGGGTCAAACTCCGGAACCGCCATCTTCCTTCACTCCTGCCCAACCAATTACAAAAAGGAACTTTTTCTTTTGCAGCGAGGATCTATAACGCAAAATTCTTCATCAGTTTCTTGTGTTTGAAACTCCTGGAACGGCTGGCGTAATCTTCGACAAGATGACCGTTTCCAATCAGCTTATACTTGTAAATGACCAGCCCCTCCAGGCCGACCGGGCCCCGGGCGTGGATCTTGCTGGTGCTGATGCCCACCTCGGCCCCGAAGCCGTAGCGGAAGCCGTCGCTAAAGCGCGTGGAGCAGTTCCAGAAAACGTTTCCCGAATCAACGCAAGCCATAAACTTTGCCGCTTTTTCCCTGTCCCTGGTGACGATGCTGTCCGTATGGCCGGAGCCGTACCGGTTGATGTGTTCGATGGCTTCGTCCAGGCTCGCCACCACCCTGATCGAAAGCCGGTAATCCAGGTATTCGGTTTTCCAGTCGGCTTCCGAGGCGGGAGCGGCCGGAATAATCGCCCTCGTTTGCGGGCAACCGATCAGTTCAACCTGTTTGGCGTCCAGGGCTTGCTTTAGCGCGGGCAAAAAGTCCGGGGCGATTTTTTCGTGCACCAGCAGGGTTTCCAGGGCGTTGCAGACGGCCACGTACTGCGTTTTGGAATCCACGGCGATCTTTACCGCCATGTCCGGGTCGGCGTCCTCAGCCACGTACAGGTGGCAGATGCCGTCCGCGTGGCCCAGCACGGGAATCCGCGAATGGTCCATGATGTAGCGGACGAAATCATTGGAACCGCGGGGAATAATTAAGTCGATGCACCCGTCCATTTTCAGCATTTCGTTGACGTCGGCGCGGGTTTCTAAGAGGGCGAGCCAGTTTGCCGGCAGACCGGCCTTCTTTGTCGCGGCGGTGATCACCTCGGCCAGGAGGCGGTTGGTTTCCCTTGCTTCGGACCCGCCTTTGAGCAGCACGCCGTTCCCGCTTTTCAGGCAAAGGGTGGAAATCTGGACCAGAGCGTCGGGCCGGGATTCAAAAATCACGCCGATCACTCCGATTGGGCAGGTCACCCGGTACAATTCCAGCCCCTCGTCCAGCTCCGTGGCCAGCAGGGTTTTGCCCACGGGGTCCTCCAGGCCGATCAAACTGTAAATCCCTTCCACGGCTTCAGCGATTTTGGCTTCGTCAAACTTCAATCTTTTTAAAAGAGGCGGGGGGAGCTGCTCTTCTTCGCTCCGGCGCAAATCCTCCCGGTTGGCTTTGCTTATTTCTTCCTTTCTGTTCTGCAGGGATTCGGCAATTGAGGCTAAAGCGTTATTCTTTTGCTCCGCGGTAAACCCGGCCAATTCGCGCGCGGCCTCCTTCACGCGGCGCGCCAGCTCAAGCATGCTCATTCCAACACTCTCCTTTGCCCTTTAAATTAAAATTACGCTGCAGCACTGGTTGGTTTCCTGATCTAAAGCCGTTGTTCAATCCCGGGGAGGAAAATCCTTTCCTTTAATCAGTTCCCCGTACAGCTCCGGCCTTCTTCCCGCCAGGAAAAAGCTGTGCCGCATGGAAGCCGGTTCTCCTCCCCGGATCGTGTTGATGAGGGCGGGGTCGAGATCCGCAATCAGCAGGTCCTCCCGGCCGGAGAAGGCTTCCGCCGCCACGTTTCCTTTCGGGTCGAGAACAATTGCCCCGCCGCAAAAGGTTTGCCCGCCGTCTTCGCCGGTGAGGTTGCAGGCCGCGATGTAGACCGAATTATCGTAGGCCCGGGCGGGCAGGTACTTGAGCCAGACGTTTTTCCGGTCGCCTACGTAGGCGGGCGAGGCGTGGGGAGCGAAGATGATCTCGGCTCCCTGCAGGGAATAAATGGCGGTTACCTCGGGAAAATGCAGGTCCCAGCAGATGGCGATGCCGAAGCGGGCCTTTTCCGTGGAAAAGACGGGAAAGGCGTCCCCCGGCGTAAAGTAGGGAAGCTCGCTGTTCCCCAGGTGGGTTTTCCGGTATTTTTCCAGCCGGCCGTCCGGAAAGGCCGCCAGCTGGGTGATGAACGGCCGGGGGGAGCCGGATTTTTCGGCCAGGCCGGCCAGGATGACCAGACCGGTTTCCCGCGCCAGGGCGCTGATGGCCAGCGAACTCTCTCCGGGAATTTCTTCGGCGTTCAGGTGCGCCCTTTCCCGGTTGTAGCCGTGTACGCACAGTTCCGGGAAACAGATCATGGCGGCCCCTGCTTTGGCCGCCCGCCGGGTGAAGGCGGAGATTTTTTCAATATTTTCCCGGGGGCGGCCGGTTTTCACCTGGATTTGGGCGAGGGCAATCCTTAATTTTTCCATCTTCTGTGACGTTAATAGCACATCCCTGGTTGTCGCTGGGATTCAACCGCGACATCGTTTTCGCCGTTCAGCCGGCAGTCTTATTGTTATCTTAAAAGAAATGGTTTACTTTCGTCAAGTTGTTGTTCTCGGGTCAAGAACAAACCGGTATAGGTAAAAATGGTTGCCAGTGTACAATTCGGAGTCAGGCACCATGGTCGGCCGGCCGGAAAAAGTCCTGAGCCTGAAAAATTTTATGGAGAGATAAACTGAAAAAGAATTGGACGAGATGATCAAAGCGGTGCTCCGGGCAAAGCTGGACAATTGCACACCTCCACCGGCAGAGGAAGCCTGGGCGCGTTTAAAGGAAAAAATGCCTCAAATATCTCAAATCAAGCGGCCCTTCCGAATAGCTGCCTCCCTGGACGAGCACCGGGATCATTTCTGATCCAGGTGCTTTGCCCTCACCATCTTTAGGTGAATAGTATACCCCCCGCCCTATTTGTTAAGAAGATTTAAACAGATTAGTGAGCGAAAACTTATAATTTTGGTTGTTAAACTAACCTGCGTATGCTATAATTTGATTATCAAACAGTAATAACATCTAACGAAAGGAGATGTTTATGGGGTCGATAGAACAAATTCTTGAAGAGTTGACTGATGAGCTGCTACATTTTTTTAACGGTTTTTCCTCGTGGGAAAGCTCTGTAATCCGTGCCGGCGACCTGACGGTTTCAGAAGCCCACGCCATCGAGGTTTTGGGGCAGCACGGGAAAATGAATATGAAAAGCCTGGCACAAAAACTGGGTGTCACCACCGGAACTACTACCGTAACGGTGGACAGGCTGGAGAACAAGGACTACGCGCGACGCGAAACAACCAGGGAAGACAGGCGGGTCAATTTGATTAGTTTAACAGAGAAGGGGGAGGACGTTTTTAAGGAACACCACAAATATCACCTCCATTTGACCGAACAAATGGCCGCTAACCTTTCCGAGGATGAGATCAGACAATTCCTGGCCATTCTCAAAAAGATAAATTCTAGTACCTTTTAAGTCTTTATCTATACAAAGGAGGCTGGCAGGGTGGTTGGCAGGTATGCAGGTATTCATAAGTACCGCGAATTGCTGCAAATGAAAGAATTCTACAGGGTTTTTGGAGGGGTTTTGCTGATCGCGACCGGTTATTTGCTCGGTAAAAATGCTTACCCGCTTCTGGGGGATATATCGTTATTGCTGGCCCTGTTAATACTGGGAGGACCTATTGTTATCGGCGCCGCCGGGGGGCTTTTGAACAGGGAACTCAACGTAGACGAGTTGGTCAGCCTGGCCATCGTTGCCTCAGTGGTCATCGGCGAGTATGGGGAGGCTGCCATAGTGGCGTTGATCATGGTTCTGGGCTCGCTTCTGGAGGAGTTTACGGCCCAAAAATCCCGTTCCGCCATTAACGCTCTTATCCGGCTTAACCCTGAGCAAGCCACGCTCCTACGAGACGGCACCGGGGTTTCCGTTCCGGTCGGGGAAATCCGGGTGGGCGATAAAGTCATTATTCGTTCCGGGGAGAAGGTTCCGGTGGATGGTAAGGTCATCCACGGCTGCGCTTCCTTTAACGAAGCCTCTCTTACCGGCGAAAGCCTGCCTGTGGAAAAAGCTGCAGGAGATATGATTTTCGCCGGGTCGGTCTGTTATGCCGGAATGGTTGTGGCGGAAGCCCAGAAAATAGGTGCGGCCACGACCCTGGGGAAACTAATCAAAATCGTGCAGGACGCGGAAAGCCAGAAAGCCCCGATTCTAAGAATTGCGGATCGTTATGCCAGGTACTTTACCCCGGTTATTGTAAGCTTCGGTGCTGCAGTGTATCTTTTTACCGAGGATATCCACCGGGCCATTGCTGTACTTATCGTGGGCTGCCCCTGCGCCTTTATTCTTTCCGCCCCCACGGCTGTGGTGGCGGCATTGGGAAACGCGTCCCGCAACGGCATTCTCATTAAAGGGGGCGCTTTACTGGAGCAGGTTGCCAGGGTTGATGTGATGGTCTTCGACAAAACCGGTACCCTGACTGCCGGGATGCCGGTAGTTACCGGGATCACGCCTCTTAACGGTGCTTCCGAAGACCAGGTGCTTGCCGCGGCGGCCGCGGCGGAAAAATACTCTGAACACCCTCTGGGCCAAGCCGTTGTGCATACGGCCAAGCAAAGGGGATTGGAACTGGCGGAACCCGAAAGGTTTAAGAACGCTCCGGGAATCGGCGTGGAGGCATTTATAAATGGAAGAAGTGTTTTTGTAGGCGGCTTAACGCCCGGAGAAACAGCGGGACTGGAAAAACTCATTGCCTTAGAACCGCAGAAAGGAACGAAGACCCTGGTTGTAAAAGAAAACGGCTTCATTATTGGTGTCATCTATCTTCAGGATATACTGCGCCCGGAAGTTCCCGCCCTGGTTAAATCTCTGCGGGAGGCCGGGATTAGAAAAGTTCAGATGTTAACCGGAGATGATGACGCGGTGGCGGCTCGTATTGCCGGGGTAAGCGGCATTAAGGAGTACCGTGCCGGACTTCTCCCGGAGCAAAAACTGGAACAAATCAAGGAATACCAAAACTATGGACGCAAAGTGGCGATGGTCGGTGACGGGATCAATGACGCCCCGTCTCTGGCCGCGGCGGATATCGGCATTGCCATGGGTGCAATGGGGACGGATGTGGCTATGGAAGCGGCAGACATCGTTCTGATGAACGACGACCTTACCAAGCTGCCGTATCTTTTACGCCTGGGTAAAGCCACGATCAACACCATTAACTTTAACATTGCCTTTGCCGTTGTGTTTAACGCCCTGGCTTTGATTGGGTCAGGGTTAGGCTTCTTGAATCCTATTATGGGGGCAGTTGTCCATAACTTCGGGTCCGTGCTGGTGGTATTAAACTCGGCCCGTCTTGTAGCGTTCCGGCTCCGGAACGCTGCCTTTGTCCCTGGGCAAAACGAATTGAAAGTTTGTGAGCCGGCAGCCTGAACCCTGTAAGTATCCCGGGTGCAGAGAAAAAGGGCCGGTTGCGTTAGCAAAAGCCGTTAGCAAGCGGGCCCTCCATCAGTCTGATACTGGTGGACCGTGAGGGAATCGAACCCCCAACTGCGATTAAGAGCTGACTTCAAGAGCGTCTATAGGCACCCGCAATGGTAGAATAAGTCAATATTATTGAGGGTTTCCCCCGGTAAAGACGCCTTTTGTCACCCTGGGTAAAGGCAGTTAATTCCCAGGCATTAAATGGTATTGAGCAGAATTTATGGTAAACCGATCGCGCATGACGAAATACCCAATTATTATCCGGAAGGCCAAAGGTTTCGTTTGATGGTGTAGAAGTGGGAATCAAATCCAAATACGTCCGTGATTTTCATGGTATACAGAATGACGAAACTGATGGCGTCCACGCAAGAAAGGTCTTGATCCCGAAGCATCCCCACTTTTAAAATGTGTAACGGTTACCAGATACTTCAAGCGACCAGAACCACACTGGAGACCATAGACAGTTGGCGTAGAATTCTCCGTGACTATCGACAGCAGCTCTGCCGGCAGCCTTGTGCGTGAGCTCCGGCAGATCCTGGCCGATCTCGGCCTGGTGGATAAGATCCGGATTGAGGAAGTTTAATGCATAGTTCTACGAATTTAATGCCATATCTTTACAGTCAGGTTACCGGCGGGTTATAATAGAAGTGGGATTTTATATGATTAATCGTTTCCTGGATAAAATTCTGGATCAGAACACGCAAAACATATGCGCCGGACTGGCCGGTACCGGTTTGGGGAAGGCATTTTATCTGGCCGGAGGAACCGGCCTGGCGCTTCAAATCGGGCACCGCCGCTCCCAGGACCTGGATTTCTTTCAAAAAGGAAAAGAAGAAATTCCTTTTCGGAAAATCAGTAACAAAATTAAGCTGAGTTTTGGTGAAAAGAACGCCAAACTGGAAATGAGGCAAACCGAACAGGCAGCCTGGGAAATTCAAGGTGTAAAAGTAACTTTTCTGGCTTACCCATTTCCGCTCGTTGATCCCCTTGTCGACGGAAGTTTTCTCTCGCCCGGTTTAAAAGGAATCTTTCTGGCCGCCCCCCGGGAAATAGCCCTGATGAAGGCGTATACAATCGGACGGCGGGCAACCTTCCGGGATTACGTGGATTTATATTTTCTGCTGAAAAAAGGCCTGGTCACCCTTGAGGAGATTATTCGCCTGGCGGCCGAAAAATTTACCATTGGCGGCGAGCGGGTCTTTTCCGCCCGGTTGTTTTTAGAGCAGCTGGTTTATACCAAAGATATCGAAGATAAAGAGATTGCCGTAAATTTAATCCTGGAGGAGCAAGTGAGCCCCAGGGAAATAGAAGATTTCCTAAAAGCTCAGGTGCGCCGGTACCTGCGGCAAGAAACCAATGCCGCCCCCGCCCAGCCGCCGGGTTTCCCGGGAGGTGTTCGCCGTTGAAACTGCCGTCTTCTTTTGCCCCCCTTTTTCACAATTATGTTTTTGACACCATTGATGCGGATCGGCACGCCGGCTTTGTGATTAAAACCGTTCTCGCCCGGGGAACCTGGGAGCAAATCATGTGGCTGTTTGAATACTATGGGGCGGGGAAGGTGCGGGAAGTTTTTTTGGACGATTACTACGGGTTGCAGACGTTGCCGGAAAGCACGCGCCGGCTTTGGGAACTACTTTTTGTAGATGAGCCCGGGCGGGAGCCCCGGCCGGAAGAAAACGGCCCCGCGGCCGGGTGGCGCGGCCGCCGGCTGGCGGACCGGTACGGAAGCCGGTGAACTTTTTAGGTATAGAAGAATTTGGAGCGGTTCGTCTTTGGAGCGTTCGTCGAAAACGCCGGGACAGGGATTAAGATTCTCCCTGTCTCAATTTTTTGGAAAAACGCGGTGCTCCGGGCAAAGCTGGATAATTGCACGCCTCCCCCGGCAGAAGAGGTCTGGGTGCGTTTAAAGGAAAAAATGCCTCTAAGATCACGAATAAAGACGTTCAACCTCCGCAGACAGCTTTTGCCCGGCCTTGCCGCGGCAGCTATAGTCCTTTTTCTGGCTATAATGGTTTTCTCGTTAAGTAACCCCCGAACCGTAAGGGCGTTAGGCTATCGGGTCAAAGACGGCATTACGGTGCTTCTGCTCTTCATGTTGATGCGATTAATGGTGCTATAATAAATGATTAAAAAATGTATTTTATTATCCTCAGCCCATTGGATAAATTAAACATTGACTATAATGGTTTTCTTTATTGGGCAGCATATCAAAAAAACAAACTCCTGTTACTGGTCGAAGATGCTCAACAAAAGCAATCCCTCATTATAATCGATCTTACTAAAAACACTTTTGCGGTTGGCGACAAGAGGTCGGAAACCCTTGGCGCTTTTTCTAAGCCCGTGGGGGTGTACTGGAAACCGATCTACAACTTACTGGAGCTTGAGTAGCGTTGTCAAGGGGTTGACATGATGATAATGATTATTGCTTCCTTCTTAGGATGTTCCTGACGAACCCTTAAGGTTAAACTTAATGAAAGTGGCACCGCCAGGAAAGCCTTGACGGCCGAGGTCTCGCATCCAAAAGATCCTTGAAAGAGCCAACACCAGGCTGTCTTCCCTGGCTAGCCAACAATTTGTTGGGCATCATGGTTGGGCAATGATTGCCGGCTTTATCCCATATACTCTGGAAACTTCCCGGTTTCCCTGATATACTGATCGGTATTGCGGAGGGCTTTCCTCGGCTGAATCCCGTGGTCCAGAGTAGCTTCGTATTCCCGCAGCCAGAGGTCTTTCAGCCCGTAGTGGAAAAGCCACCGCAGCAGAACATACAGGGAAACTTCGGCTTGAGAATCAACGTAGTGCGCTTTAAAGTAACTGATTGCTTTTTCGTACTCCCCCAGAGCCATTTGCAAGATCAGAACCAGCTCAACAAGGTCGTTATTTCTCCTCTCCTCCGCATAACCTATCTGCCGGCGCTGAAGAGAGCTTTTCAAATACTCCCGGCGCAGCCGGTCGGCCTGTTCGGCGGCCTGCTCTTTCAAAGGAGCGGTGTTTAAAAATTCCACCAGGACATACATCAAATCGGTAGGCAGAGTATTGCGGTCAACGTGGTTTTCCACAATCAGCCGGATCGCCGCCGGGATCCACTCGCCGGGCAAAAAGACCTGCTTTTTGGCGGCGATGACCTGCCGGTAAAACTCACTTTGCTCGATCCCGACCGAAGCGAAGGGATCGTCCGAGCTGAAGAGATAAACCCCGCAGGCCTCACACAAGAGGCAATAAAGTTTTTCCAGGAGCTCGCTTACCTGGGGGAGATGATTTGTGTCCCCGGTGAGGGTGAGTAAGTCTTTATACAGCCTTTTGACAATAAACCGCCACTTGGGGCGATCCTTTTTGGGGATGACGCGATTGGGGGCAAAATAATACTGTTGTTTCGCGTTCTCAATGAAAAGTTCTGTTTCTTCTTTGACTTCTTCAAAGTCAGGAAGTTCGACTGCCTTTCGGTTCTTCCGGCGATTCTCGAGAAACCCATCCGGGTCCTTGAGCAGGGCATCGACCTCTTTTTCTTCGATTATTTTTTTGGGAAGAATTTTATACAGCTCGCCGATGATCAATCGCAACTTATCAGCCGGATAATCTTGTATCAACTCACGCACCTGTTGGATTTGTATAAATCTATAATCCTTTCTCGTGTTAATATATACCGTGTTACAATCTCAAATTTAATTTCAGAACCAGACTGTTTTCTTTAAATCTTAATTTACATAATCCAGTTCCAGTTTCTCTTCTTTATTCATTCCACCGCCAGCATCTTCCGGGCCAGCTCAACACCCAGCACCCACAGGGTGGCGGTGCTCAGGTGGGTGGGGGCGACGGCGTCGAAGAGGATGTTGGTCTGGGCGCTGAATTCTTCGTCGCCCTCCCACAGGATCACCGCCAGGGGGAGCTTGGGCAGGGCGGGGATTTTAAAGCCCCGGTCGCCCATTTCCAGGGGGGTCCCGCCAAGGGTGCGGGCGGCCCTTTGGAAGCCGTCCGGGTTCCGGCCGAAACGTTCGGCCAGCGGGATGGTGGCGTCCGTTTGAAAGGGAGCGTAGTGGTGACTCCCGTCCGGCAGTTCCAGGAAGGAGAGCCAGCGCCCCCGCGGCGGCAGGCCGCTGGCCAGGCAAAGGTACTGGACCATGATCACGCGGTCGTTGTAGGGAACGTTGTTTTGGCCGGCGCAAAAGATCCGGCCGTTGCGGTCAATTTCGTATTTCCGGCCGAAATAGGGGAGCAAAAAGATCCCTTTCTCCCGGTCGTACACTGCCCCGCTTCGTGCCGCCGCGTCTTCCGGAGGGAGGGTCGCCAGCTTTTGGGCGGCTTCCGCATAGGCGTTAAGCACGTTGCACATCGTTTTTCATCCCCCTGGTTTGTCCATCTTGTCAGAGAAAGGTACTTCCGGCAAAGAAACGGCCCGGCTGTTGTGTATATTTAAAATGATTTCAACGAAGTTTTTACCCCATAGGGCAGCGCGCGACCATCCGGACCGGGTTCAGCCGGAGAGCAAACTTTGCAGCGTGGCCAGGTTTTCCACGTCTTCTTTCAGGTCTTTTCCCTTGGGAGTTTCCAGCACCATGGGCAGTTGCGCAAAACGGGGGTCGTTTAAGAGCAGGCGAAATGGTTCCAGGCCCAGCTGCCCCAGGCCGATGTGCTCGTGCCGGTCCAGCCGGCTGCC
The DNA here is from genome assembly GCA_023511535.1 of Armatimonadota bacterium. GTDB lineage: Bacteria > Bacillota > Desulfotomaculia > Desulfotomaculales > Nap2-2B > JAIMBK01. The sequence goes on along the minus strand of JAIMBK010000062.1, from coordinate 4,936 downwards.
CAGCTTCCCCCGGGAGTCATTCAGGTGAATTGCCTTCAGCCGTTCCAGGCCGACCAGGGAGTCCAGCCGGGCGAAGGTTTTTGCGTAGGCTTCGGGGGTGCGCAGGTCGTACCCGGCGGCGAAGGCGTGGCAGGTGTCGAAGCACACCCCCAGCCGTTCGGGGGCGGCGCTATCCTCGATGATCCGGGCCAGGTGTTCGAAGCGGCCGCCCAGCACAGAGCCCTGCCCGGCGGTAACTTCCAGTAGAATCATGACGGAGGAACCGGCGGTCCGGTCGCAAACTTCGTCCAAAGCGCGGGTGATCCGCGCCAGCCCCACGTCCTCGCCGGCCCCCAGGTGGGCGCCGGGGTGGGTGACCAGGTAGGGGAGGTCCAAAGCGGCGCACCTTTCCATTTCCACCAGAAAGCTTTCCACCGACTTTGCCCACAGATCCTCGTCCGGGGAGGCCAGGTTGATCAGATAAGAAGTGTGGCCGAAGACAAACATTCGGGCGGCTTCCCGGTTTTCTTTAAACTGGCGGATTTCCTCCGGTTCCAGGGGCTTGGCCCGCCACTGGTTGCTGCTCTTCGTGAAAATCTGGATGGCCCGGCAGCCGATGCTCTGCCCGCGCAGGATGCTTTTGTCCACTCCGCCGGCAATGGACATGTGGGCTCCTAAAAGCATAACTCCCACCTGCTTTTTAATCCGTTTTCTGCCTTATGAACTTTCCTCGTCAATGGACACCTTGAAAACATTACCTTGTAAACATTATAGATCTTTTTGCGAAAAGGACAATCATTTATTTTACCAGGCTGGACAGAAACCCAAGCCAACGACGATAACGGTTTCATGGCTTTCCGGCAAGATAACTTGCCGAATCAAGGTCCATCAGGCCCGAAGCGGCAAGATCGATGTCGGAACGCCGGTGGAAACCCCGGATCCGGGCGAGCGAGCCAAACAGCCACACTTCCCCTGCCCGGTAGTCCTGAACCAGGATCCGGGCAAGTTTTGAGGCTGCTTCTCTGGCCTGCCGCAGGCTTTCCGCCTGCCGCCTTTCCGCCTCTTTTTTTCTGTTCCGCCAGGCTTTGACGTATTCTTGAAAAATCGTTTCGTCCATCTTAACCGCCTTCGTTGCCCGGGCTTAAATTTAATATTACCGTAAAAAGTCCGGGGCTTCAACCTGGATTTTGTTTTCATCGGGCCGGTCAAAGATTCTGAGGATCAGTTAAAAATACTTGCCTCAAAACGGCCGGTATGTTAAATAAAAACTATGGGAGAGAAAACAAATGAGTATTCTCGGCCTCGTCCTCGCCATTATTCTTTTTCTGGCCGGTCTGGCCGGCACCGTGTTGCCGGTGCTTCCCGGAGCGCCGCTGATCCTGCTGGGGATGGTGGTGTACGGGTTATTTACCGGCTTTGCGCAGTTGACCTGGGGGTTTTTCGTCTGGCAGGCCGTCGCGGCGGCCCTGACTTTCTTCATCGATTACCTGGCCGGCGTTTGGGGGGTGCGCCGTTACGGCGGCTCAAGGGCGGCCCTCTGGGGGAGCGTTCTGGGCCTGATTGCCGGGGCGCTGCTGTTGGGGCCCGCCGGGATTATCCTGGGTCCCTTCCTGGGCGCTTTTCTGGGGGAATTCCTGGCGAGAAAAGATTTTACCCGGGCGCTACGGACGGGAGTGGGTTCGCTGGTCGGCCTGCTGGGCGGAACGGTGTTAAAGCTGGTGATTGAGCTGGTCATGATCGTCTGGTTCTTCCTGGTTATTTTCTAGGCGCCGCTTTTTTGAATTGATCAGCTGGTCGTGGCCGTTTTTTCAAATCTGGACGGTAAGGCGGCAGGATTAAGGCCAGGGCCGGCGAACAAAATATGGTAAAAAAAGAAGGGAGAAGATCAGGATGCCGGAAAATGGGTTAAAAATTACGGTACTCAGCGAAAACACCGTCGGTGTCACCGCGGGCCTGACGGGGGAATGGGGCCTGGCCATGCTCGTGGAGTGGGCCGGGAAGAAAATTCTTTTTGATACCGGGGAGCGAGGGGCGCTGGTGGAAAACGCCGCCGCCCTGGGGGTGGACCTGCAGTCCGTGGATGCCCTGGTGATCAGCCACGGCCATTACGACCACACCGGGGGGATGCGCGCCTTTTTGCGCCGGCGGGGGAGGCTGCCTGTTTACGCCCATCCCGGTTTTTTTGCCCCACACTACGGTTCCCTGCCCCGCGAACATTACATCGGCGTGCCTTTTTGCCGGGAGGAACTGGCCAGCCTGGGGGCCGATTTCATTTTCAAGCGGGAACCGCAAGAAATTATCCCCGGCCTGTGGATCAGCGGCGAAGTGCCCCGGAAAACCGCCTTCGAAGAAGGGGACAGCCGCCTGTTTTGCCTGGCGGACGGAAAAAAGACACCCGACCCCCTGGCCGACGACCTCAGCCTGTACTGCGCCACCCCGGAGGGGCTGGTGGTTATCCTGGGTTGCGCCCACGCCGGCCTGGTCAACATTTGCGAACACGCCCGGGAAGTGACCGGCAAAAACCGCATTTACGGTATTATCGGCGGCACCCACCTGGGACCGGTAACGGACACCCAGCGGGACGCCACCGTCGCTTACCTGCAGCAGCTGGACCTGGCGTTCCTGGCCGCCAACCACTGCACCGGACTGCCGGTGATGGCCCGGCTGGCCGCCCTTTTCGGCCCGCGCTTTCATTTCGCGCCGGCGGGGGCCAGTTTTACTCTTCCCCTGAAAAACGAAACGTAAACATTACCGGCGTTTGCAAAACGTAGTTTCCAACGTTTTTTCAAATCTGGACGGTAAGGCGGCAGGATTAAGGCCAGGGCCGGACGAACAAAATATGGTAGAAAAAGGTGAAAGGGGAAAGGGGAATGCCCGGATGCGGATCATTCTGGCCATTACCGGGGCAAGCGGGGTCATTTACGGAATCAGGCTTCTCGAGCAGTTGAACAAAGCCACGGTGGAGACCCACCTGGTGATGAGCGAGGCAGCCAGGAAAACCATGCTGTTGGAAACCGCCGTTTCTCCGGAGGAACTGGCGGGGCAGGCCAACTTTTCTTACGGCAATGACGATCTGGCTGCCCCGCCCGCAAGCGGTTCCTTTTTGCACCACGGCATGGTGGTTGCCCCCTGCAGCATGAAGACCCTTTCGGCGATTGCGCATGGCAACGCGAATAACCTGATCACCCGCGCGGCGGACGTGACAATCAAGGAGAGACGCAAGTTGATCCTGCTTGTTCGCGAAACTCCCCTGAGCCCCATCCATCTGGAAAATATGCTTGAACTGGCCAGGCTGGGGGTAGTGATCATGCCCCCTGTTCCAGCTTTTTACCACCGGCCGCAAACAATTGAGGATCTTGTAACGCAAATGATCGGCCGGGTGATGGATCATTTAGGCATTGATCATAATCTGGTGAAAAGGTGGCCGGAAAGCTTCAAATAGCGAGTGGAATGACGAAACTGACGGCGTCCACGTAAGAAAGGTCTTGATCGCGATATTTTTTGAGAACGGCATGGGCTTTGCTTTTTACATCGTCATCCAGGATGATGACTTTCAAAGAACCTCATCTGCATGCCCCTCGCCTTTTTGGTGCTCCCTTTTTTGTTCGTTCACGTTTACCAGAACAGGTCGGCATTGGCAGGCCTGGACCGGTGGGCGAGAAAGAAGCAAAAAGGGGCGCTGTATCATTTCGTAACCACGGTGGCGATGATGGCGATCGGCTTTACCGATATCGCCAGCGGCTGGGTAAGCGGGTTATCCGGCAGCGGGAGCTGTCTTTTCTTTCCCATGTGGGTGTGGAGCTGGATAGGAATTGGGTAAAACTAACTTTGGTACCTGTTAAGAGTCTTGATTTTCAAGGATCGAAAGTTTTGCAGGTTACACGATTTCTGAGTTAAGGTAATAGCCATTAAATAATATTTGGAATTTGGTAAAATATTACTGGACAATCATGAAAAGATATGATATAAAATAATAAAACTGAATATTTTGGGTATACGGGTGCCTTTTGCCGCTAAGGCAAGGGATAATAGGGAACCAGGTGCAAATCCTGGACGGCCCGGCCACTGTGAATGGAAAGCTGCTGAGCTGTAAAGCCACTGGGGGAGCGCTCAGGAGAACAGGAAAATTAACGTTGCCATAAAGAAGCTGAGTAACCACCCCGGGAAGGCATCAGTAAGCAATGACCATGAGTCAGGAGACCTGCCCGTGTACTTCAGGCATAAAATACCTCCCGGGGAGAGGAATGTGCCGGAGTTAATGTGACGATGTCCATTAAGCCCCAGTCGTCTTCGGGAGACTGGGGCTTTTCGATTTTGCTAAACCCAATCCTTCTCCTTTCTGGTTATTCTGGTAGAGGTATTCTCTACCAGAATAACTACTTTCGTTGAAGACAAATTGATGCCCCGACTGTTCAGCAACTTCGGTTGCCGGGCGATAAAAAGGCGGTTGTTCCGTTTTATGGTTCTGATTTAATCTTTTCAACAGATGCGGCAAACCCGGAAGCGGCCTACGGGTGTTTTCCCCGGGGTTAGCTTGTTCTGCAGAGGGGGAATTACCGATGGTGAAGTTAAAGATTAAAGAATGTTCCTTTAGTTACGGCAGCCATCCGGTCCTGGAGAAAGTCACCCTGGAAATTAAGGAAGGGGAAATGGTCAGCATTATCGGACCCAACGGCTCGGGCAAAAGCACGCTGTTGCGCTGTATCTGCCGGGTATTGCAACCCGGAGGCGGGGTGATCTACTTAAACGGAAAAGACGCGGCCCGCCTTAATTCCCGCGCCCTGGCCAGGCTTTTGGGCTACGTGCCGCAAAGCGGGGCGGAAGTATTTCCCCTGACTGTTTTTGAGGCCGTGCTGTTGGGTAGAAAACCTTATTTAAACCAGTGCTGACGCACCAAATATTTTATAAAGTTCTTTGAGCTCTTTTTCCACACCCGGCAGTATGGTCCGCAGGCAAA
>JAIMBK010000061.1 GCA_023511535.1 Armatimonadota bacterium | reverse complement strand
AACCCCCGCCAGGCGGACCAGGCGATAATGATCAGGATACCGATGTCGAGCCAGTTCATTAACCGCTCACCCCTGAAAAGCAGGAATCAGGAATTAGACCTCCATGCCTCTTTTTCGCGGTACCGGTAGAGAACGAAAAACAGGCGAGGCCATTTTCCGGGAAGGGTGGGCATCAGGCACAAAGGCACTTACGCACAGAGGCACAAGGAGATATGCGGAGAAGAGCGCCGGGATTTTACTTTTTGCCTGGTCAACTTTGTGCCTGGTATTTTAGAGTAGATCATAACACACCGGCAAAAGGAAAAACAAGAGTCAAAAGCGGGCGCAAGAGGATAAAAGACCAAAGCATAAAGGGATTGCCGGGCAGCGTTTTGCCTTTGGGCCTGGTAACCTGGTGCCCGGCCCCGGCCTTCACCTTAACGCCCGCTTAACCAAAACTTAATATTGACTTAACAGGAGAAAAAAGAATATGATATGGTGAAGTACATCACAAACGTATCGCTTTTTGTCGAAAGAAAGTAGGAGCGATGGTTCATGGGTGCGCACTGGTATTCCATTCTTTTCGGCCTGCTGGGCGGGATCGGCATCTTGCTTTACGGCATTCAACTCATGGGCGACGGCCTGCAGAAAATCCTGGGGCGCCAGTTGCGCCACCTGCTGGAATCGGTAACCAAAAACCCCTTATCAGGTGTGTTGGCGGGAATTGCCATCACCGTCCTCTTTCAAAGCAGCACCGCCACTTCCGTGATTCTGGTCGGTCTGGCCGGGGCGGCGGTAATCACCTTGAGGCAATGCATGCCGGTAATTCTGGGTGCCGACATCGGCACGACGGTCACCGCCCAGCTCATCGCTCTGAAATTTACCGAACTGTCCTTATTTATTGTGGGGATCGGGGCACCGATAGTTTTCTTTGCCAAACAGGACCGCCATAAACGCTTCGGCCAGGCCATTACCGGCTTCGGCCTGCTCTTTTTAGGCCTGAAAATCATCGGGGAAAGCGTGCAGCCCCTGCGGGAACTCCCCGCCGTTATCCAGGCTCTGCTCACCGTCAGCCAGAATCCGTTTCTAGCCGTGATCGTGGCCGCCCTGGTGACCTTTCTGGTGCACAGCAGCGCCGCCGTTTTAGGTATCATCATGATGCTGGCCACCCAGGACGTGATCGACCTCCCGGCGGCCATTTACCTTATCCTGGGCGCCAACGTCGGCACTTCGTTTACGGCTCTGCTGGCCAGCGTCACTTCCCGGCGCGAAGCGCAGCGGGTGGCCCTGGCTCACTTCGCCGCCAAGCTGGGGGGAAGCGCACTCCTTTTTCCGTTTGTACCCTGGTACAGTTCCTTTCTGAGTTCGCTGACCGCCTCTATCTCTTTTCAGGTGGCCAATGCCCATACCATCTTCAACGTCGGCCTGGCGGCGGTGTTCCTCCCCTTTTACAAAACCGGCTGCCGCCTGCTGGAATGGGTCCTCCCGGACAAGAAAATTCCGGAACTGGAACCAAAATACCTCCAGGAGGAAGTCATCAGCGCCCCCTCGGTGGCGCTCGGCCTGGCCCACCGGGAGGTAACGCGCCTCTCCGCGGAAACACTGCGCATGCTTGTCGATACCGAACGGGCGCTGCGCAGCGGCAACGCGGACATTTTAAGCCGCATTGCGCACCGGGAAAAGGTCATGGACGTCCTGTACCGGGCGGCGGTGGATTATCTCACCCGCGTCCTGCGCCAGCCTTTGAGCAGGGAAGAGTTTGAGTACGCCATGGGTTTGATTCACGTCCTGGACGATCTGGAAAACATCACCGACATCCTGGACCGGAACGTGAAATACCTGATCGAGGCCAAGCTCGACCGGGGCGTGGAGTTTTCCGCCCAGGGGAAAGAAGAGCTGGCCGCCCTCCGGGGCACCGTCATCGACCTGCTGAGGGTAACCCACAAAGCGCTGGTGCAGATTGATTTCTGCGCGGCGGAACAGGCCGTCACCAGCCAGCCGAAAATTACGGCCCTTTTCCGGGAAATGCGGCAAAAACACATCCACCGCCTGATGGAAGGGGTTAAAGAATCGGAGGCCACCAGCAACCTGCACCTGGAATTACTGAACAGTTATCACCAGATCAGTGAACTGATCCGGGACGTCGGTTTTACCATTATCGAACAACTGGCAAAAGGAAAAATATGCCTGCCGCAATACCGGAGCACCGGGACCAGGAAAAGAGCGGCGGGGGCGGAAAAACCCGGGGCGAACGGAGACGGCAGCCCGGAGGACCTGGACGGGGAAGGCAAGCCAGTTAGTTCGCCAGGATCCGGCGTTCAATAAAGCGGGTGGAAATTTCTCCCCGGCGGAAAAGAGGGTTGGCAAGCACCTGCCGGTGGAAAGGAATGGTGGTTTTGACGCCTTCGATGACAAACTCCTCCAGGGCGCGCTGCATCCGGCGAACGGCTTCCTCCCGGTCCCGCCCCCAGGTAACCAGCTTGGCCAGCAGGGAATCGTAATGGGGCGGGACCCGCCAGCCGGGGTAGACCGCGCTGTCCAGGCGCACTCCCGGCCCGCCGGGGGGCAGGTAAACATTAATCACGCCGGGGGAAGGAGCAAAGTCGCGTCCGGGATCTTCGGCGTTAATGCGGCATTCCACGGCCCAGCCCCGGGGGCGAATGTCCTCCCGGGCAAAACCCAAAGGTTCTCCGGCCGCCAGGCGGATCTGTTCTTTTACCAGGTCAAGGCCGGTAACCATCTCGGTTACCGGGTGTTCCACCTGCAGACGCGGATTCATTTCCAGGAAATAAAAATTTTGGTTCCGATCGAGGAGAAATTCCACCGTTCCCGCATTGACGTAACCAACCGCCCGGACAACCCGGACGGCCATCTCCCCCATTTCCCGGCGCAGCCGGGGAGTAAGGGCCGGGGAAGGAGATTCTTCAATCAGTTTCTGGTGGCGCCGCTGCAGGGAACACTCCCGCTCCCCCAAATGGACAACGTTGCCGGACCTGTCTCCAAGGATTTGAAATTCAATATGGCGGGGCTCTTCCAGGTATTTCTCCACGTACACCCGGTCGTCGCCGAAAGCCGCCCGCGCTTCCGCCTGCGCCGTCTGCACCGCCCGCCGCAGTTCCTCCGGCCCGTGCGCCGGCCGCATCCCCCGCCCGCCGCCGCCGGCACAGGCTTTTACCAGCACCGGATAGCCAACTTCCTCCGCCACCTCCAGGGCCTCTTCCTCCCCCCGGAGCGGACCGGGCGAACCGGGAACCACGGGCACCCCGGCCCGGGACGCCGCTTCCCGGGCAGCAGCTTTATCCCCCATTTTTTCCATGACCGCCGCCGGGGGGCCGATAAAGGTCAACTCCATCTTTTCGCAGATTTCGGCAAATCCGGCGTTCTCAGAAAGAAAACCGTAACCGGGGTGAATCGCTTCCGCCCCGGAAACCATCGCCGCACTGATGATATTGGGAATGTTCAGGTAACTTTGGGCGGCAGGCGCCGGACCAACACAGAAAGCTTCGTCGGCCAGGCGTGCCGGCAGGCTGTCCCGGTCCGCTTCGGAATAGATCACTGCCGTTTGAATGCCCAGTTCCCGGCAGGCCCGGATAATCCGCAGGGCGATTTCCCCCCGGTTGGCAATCAGAATTTTACGGAACATAATGATATTTTATCCACTTCCGGTGTTCGTAAACCAATTCGATTTCAACTAGTCATGAGCAACTCCTCACTTCTCACTTCTCACTTCCCATCTGCGCCTTCAGCCGCCGCTGCAGGCTGGTGTACCTTTCTTGCGGGCGGGCGTTTCTTACCGCCATAGCCAGGGCTTTTTTGTCGCCGACGATCACCAGCAGCTTTTTCGCCCGGGTGATGGCGGTGTAGAGCAGGTTCCTTTGCAACATCACGAAATGCTGCTTGAGCAGGGGAAGAACTACCGCCGGGTACTCGCTCCCCTGGGATTTGTGCACGGAAATGGCGTAGGCCAGGACGAGTTCGTCCAAATCGCTGTAATCGTAGCTGACCCGCCTGTCTTCGTACTGCACCTGAATTTCCTGCTCCTCCGGGTTGATGCGCGCGATCCGGCCGATATCACCATTGAATACTTCTTTTTCGTAATTATTTTTGATCTGCATCACCTTATCGCCGAGCCGGAAGAGGCGGCCGCCGCGGGCGACTTCCGGGCCCCGGGGATTAAGCAGCGCCTGCAGCTCCGCGTTCAGCCTTTCCACCCCGGCCGAACCCTTGCGTAAAGGGCTCAACACCTGGATGTCGTTTACCGGATGAAAGCCGAACCCCCCGGGGATTCTTTGTGCGCAAAGTTCTTTGACTGTTTGCAGGGCTTCCTCCGGATCCTCCTTTTCAATAAAGTAAAAATCCCCGCCCCGCTCGTTTTTGAGGAGCGGGAATTCGCCCCGGTTCACCCGGTGGGCGTTGACCACGATCATGCTCTGCCGCGCCTGCCGGAAGATTTCGGTGAGGGTTATTACCGTCACTGTGCCGGAATTGATCACGTCCTTTAACACGTTGCCCGGTCCCACGGAGGGAAGCTGGTCCACGTCGCCCGCCAGAATCAGGGTGGCCTGCGGGGGGATGGCCTTTAAAAGGTGGTTCATCAACAAGACGTCCACCATGGAGGTTTCGTCCACAATCACCAGGTCTGCGGCCAGCGGGCTTTCTTCGTTCCGGGCAAACTCCCCTTCCTTCGGCTTGTATTCCAAAAGGCGGTGAATGGTTTTGGCCTCCCGGCCGGTAACCTCGGAAAGCCTTTTCGCCGCCCGGCCCGTGGGCGAGGCCAGGACAATCCTTTGCCCCTTCTTTTCCATGACGCGCAAGATGCTTTTCACCAGGGTGGTTTTTCCCGTCCCCGGGCCCCCGGTAATAACCAGCACTTTTTGCGCCACCGCCTGCCGGATGGCTTCCTTTTGCTTTTCCGCCAGCGCCAGGTTGCCGGTGTCCTGCACCCAGGCAATGGCCTTCTCCGCGTCAATGGGCAAAGGAAACCTGGGGGCGCAGGAAAGCCGGTGCAGCCGCCGGGCAATCATCTCCTCGGCCATCCAGAGCGGCTTTAAATAAACCTCGCCGCTCCCCCGCCTCCCCCGTTTTTCTTCTTCCCCTCCCTCCTCCTCCAAAACCACTTTCTCTTCCTCTACCAAGACGGCCAGGGCGTCCTCCAGGTAGCTTTTCCCGATCTGCAGGGTTTCGGCGGCCCTTTCGACCAGTTCCTCCCGGGGTAAAAATACGTGCCCTTCTTCCGTGGCCTCCCAGAGCAGGTAAAGAATGCCTGCCTGGGCGCGTAAGGGGGAGTCCGGCGGAACGCCCAGGTTTCGCGCGATGCGGTCGGCCGTTTTAAAGCCGATGCCGCTAATTTCCATGGCCAGCCGGTAGGGGTTTTCCCGCAGTAAGGCAATAGCACTGTTACCGTATGCTTTATAAATTTTCACCGCGTAGGCGGTGCTTACCCCGTGGCTCTGCAGAAAGAGGATCACTTCCTTGATTTCCTTCTGCTCCGCCCAGGCCTTTTTAATCCACTCCACCCGGACGGGGCCGATGCCCTCCACTTCGTTCAGCCGATCCGGGTTATTTTCGATGATTTCCAGGGTTTGCAGGCCGAATTTTTTCGTCAGGCGCCTGGCCATCACCGGGCCGATCCCTTTGATCAGACCCGAGCCCAGGTACTTTTCTATCCCGGTCAGGGTGGCGGGGAGCACCGGCAGGCAACTGTCCGCCTTAAACTGCCGGCCGAACTTCGGGTTATTGACCCACTTTCCCTGCAGTTTCAAGGTCTCCCCAGGGTGCACGGCAAGCAAATTGCCCACGACGGTGACCAGTTCCTTTTCGCCCTTTACCCTCAGTTTCGCCACCGTGTAATTACTCTCTTCGTTGAAGTAAACGATCCTTTCCAGGATCCCCTCCAGGGCCGCTTCCTGGTCCACCTTCGGCAACACACCCCCACTGCAAATTTACGGGGAAAATCCGGACGAAACCCGGGGGGAACTTCCTTCTCTTCTCCGTAAAAAGTCCGGTTTCCTATATCTATCTTTTATCTTTATTCCCGCTCGTCAGTCAAAATCCTGCAACAATTTTCCAAAGCAAAATAAGCAGGGCGGGGATGCCGACCCAAACCCGGGCCAACGGCCTCCCCGCCTCCCAACAGCAAGGCTTTTGGCAAAAATTTTTCAGGGCTGGACCGTCGCCGGAAGTCCCTGGCGAAACTAAGGAGACAATCACCTATCGCCGGTTTTTCGGCTGCTCGAGCCCCCGGCCACCCTGAGCGGACCCCGCGAAACCAGCCCCCTTTTTGCAAATTCGGGCCTAAAAGGTTATTCCGGCAGCATTACTTCCGCCTCGCCGTCCAGCACTGTTTTCCCCTCCGCGTTGCTGCACCAGGTCTTCAACTTCAACCGGCGCCGGGCGTCGTCTTTGGCGCTCACTTCCACCGCCGCTGTGATCAACTCCCCCGGATAAACAGGCGCTTTAAACTTCAGCTCCTGGCGCAGGTAAATGGTGCCCGGCCCCGGCAGCACATTGCCCAGTAAATTTGAAATAAGGCCCGCCGTCAGCATCCCGTGGGCAATCCGCCGGCCGAAAAAGCTGCCTTTCGCGTAGTCCTCGTCGAGGTGCACGGGGTTTTTGTCCCCCGTCACCTCGGCAAACTTTTCAATGTCTTCCCCGGTAATCCGCCTCTGCAAAACGGCCCGGTCCCCCACTTTAATCTCCTTGTATCTGCTCAATATTATTCCTCCCAAACTATTTAGAGAGTTACCAACGCATCTCCTTTTCCATTTCTTTAGTCCGCTCTTTCGATAATTCCTCAAGACAATTAAAATCTTTAAACTTTCCGTAAAGAACATCAGCTATGTACTTATCAGCAGGCTTTCTTTTGACACCATCCTGGTTGCCTTTTGACCGTCCCTGAGATTTTTCATCCTTACTTTTCTTCGTGGGATTAATTTCGCCTTTTGTTGTTGAACTAGGAACGTACATTAAAGCCACCCCTTCTTGCGGCATGGGAATAAAAAGCAAAGGGGAATCTCCTTACTTCTGGAAATAAATAACACCTTTCAGGTCTTTAAAATGCTGATCGCTTGTAACCACCTGGCAGTTGTAAAGACACGCCGTTGCATACACAAGAGCATCCGCCATGGGCAGACTAAATTCCAGACTGACGTCAGCCGCCAGAAGAGCAAGTTGAGTATCCAGGGGCACGACATTTGTTTTATGCATAGGTCCAACTGCAAAAAGGGCGTCTGCTTCTGAACGCTCGCGCTTTATTTTTTTATATACTTCGTAAATGATTATCACTGGCGTAACGATGTTTTGTAATTCATTCAGGTACCCGGCATATTGATCAGCTAAAGAACCGTCGGTGTAAAATTCCAGCCAGCCGCAAGAATCAACGATGATCAAATGCGTTCATCTTCTTCCCGCCAATTGCAGATATCCATCCCGCGCAAAAAACCGCGAAGCTCCCCAAGCGATTTTTCCGGAACCAGATTAACCACATCGCCCTTCAGGAAAACTTCTAACTTCTGGCCTTTGTGGATATTCAACCGGGCTCTTATTTCCTTGGGAATAACTACTTGATATTTGCTGGAAACCCTGACCTCCACGACTAATCCCCCTTTTCTTTCATCGATAATTTAAGCGTATTACACGATCTACTATCTTGTCAAGCCCCATGCTCCTAAAGGGTTGAGCATTCCCGGGAACGGCCCTGCCGAACCGCAGCCAAAGGAACAGGAAGGGAAAAGGGCGGCCGGAAAAAAGATGCGCCGGGATTAACCCGGCCATTCTTACACTATTTTTAACTTCAGTTTTTACATCCGGCCTTCCCGGGCGTATAAGCGACCTAAATTTTAAGTTTGAACATTTAAGAGGGGCGCGAAGATTTCTGTTACTTCCACCGCCAGCCCCTCCAAAACGAGCGATTTAACCCGCCCTTCCCCCTCAGCCCGCTGGTTGAGGACAAATTTTCCCTCCCGGCCAACGTGCACTTCGATGCTCTGATCTTCCGGATCGACGACCCAGTATTCTTTCACTCCGTGCCGGGCGTACGTCCGGGCCTTTTTCTTTAAATCGTAATAGCCGGTGGAGGGAGATAAAATTTCCACGACCAGATCGGGAGCGCCGTTTATTCTGGCCTTTTCAATAATCTGTAACCTGTTTTTGGCAATGAAAATAATGTCCGGCTGGTAAGTTTCTTTTTCTTCAAAATATACGTCAATGGGAGCATCAAGAATTATCCCCAAATCTTTTTCCGTAACAAAATTAACAAACTTTGCTTCCAGGCGCATGGAAATAATTTGGTGAAAGGTACTCGGTGCGGGAGTCATCACCAGCTTCCCTCCAATCAACTGGTAGGGCGCACCCTCCGGCAGCAAGGCATAATCCGCATAAGTATAAACTTCCTTTTGGGGAATGACGAGTTCTTTGGCCGGCATAAAGCATCTTCACCTCCTGCTTGCTTGCTGATATTTTATCACGTTCAGGCGCAACAAGGCAATAATCGGCAAAAACAACCGCTTATTTAAATTTTTTTCGGGCGCCCCGGAGAAATCTTTTGGAGACACCGAATAAACCCTTTTCCCGGCGCCGCCAGCAGGGCAAACAGCAAAACCAGCCCGGCGTAACCAAACAGCGGGTACAATACCTTCACCAGCCGGCTGAAATCGAACCCGGCGAAGGGGACGGCGGCCAGCGTAACCGCCAGGCCGATCAGTCTGTAGCGCCGGCCCCCCTCCGGGGCCAGGCGGCTGGCCAGGCCATGGGCGTCGGCGATGGTCGTGGTCAGGATGGCCACCCAGATGAGCAGCCCCAGCAGCGATTGTAACGCAAAACCCAGGTGACGGGCAATAAACAAAAGGGGTATTTCACAGCTGCCGATTTCCGGGTAAAAAGCCAGCCCCGCCAGGGTAATCAGCCCGGCAGTAACACCCAGCGCCAGCCCCCCCAAAGCTCCCCCCGCGATGCCCACGGGAGCCGGCACGGCCCTGCCCAGCGACGATAAAACAGCCACGGGGACAATGATGTTGTAGGACACGTAAAGAACGGCCGACCATCCCCAGGAACCGGCCACTTTTTCCCCGGGCAAGGGGGCCAGAAACTCCCCGGTACCAGCTCCGGCCAGGCCCCCCTGGTGAAAAATTCCGGATAGACACACCAGCGCCAGCGCGCAAATTTTCACCGGCACCAGGATCAGGTTGGCCGTCAGCACCCCCGGCAGCCCGCCCGTGATCACAAAACAGGTTACGGCCGCGGCCAGAGCGGTACCCAAAAAATGGGGCAGCCCGAGTTGCTGCGCAAAAACCGCCCCGCTCCCGGCCAGCATCACCACCAGCCCGCCCGGCAGCATGATTAAATTTAAAAAGTCCATCACCTTCCCCAGCCTTTTCCCGAGCAGGTAGTCCAGCATCGCGTCGTAACCGGTCATCCCCAGCCCGGTGGCCAGGGCCATGATCACCACGCCCAGGTAAATAAACAAAACGGTGGCCAGCAGCACCCCCCAAAGGCCACCCTGCCCGAAAACGATAAAAAACTGCATGATTTCCTGGCCGGAAGCAAAACCGGCGCCAATAACCGTTCCCGCGTACAGAGTAACCACTTTGACGAGCATGCCGGAGGCGGAAGCAGACCGCGGCAAGGACATCCCCCTCGAAAATAGAGGCACAGAGGCAACAGGCACAAAGGAAAATATGCCTGCCTTCGGCCCCGTCTTCATTTTACTTAATGACGAGAACGAATGTTCCCATGGGGAACTCCCAATGAACAGAAATTAAGAATCAGACCCCCATGCCCTTTCGTGACACCAAAAGAAAACGAAAATGGGCGGTCCGGCGTTCGACTCGAGATTTTGGACATTCTTTTTTGCCAGGAACGGCAGCCCGATGGAAATCCCTTCCTAAAATATTTATGCAGCACCCTTTAGAAAATAGTTCCTGGCTTGCCGTTCGTTTGCAACGAGCGGCATTTGCGAAGAACCGGCAAGATCGGTCGTCAGTCGTCAGCCGGCGGACGTCGGAAGACCGCCCTGGAGAAAGTTTTTTTTCGTGCTTTGTTTTTGACGGCTGACGAACAGCTGACCGGCGGCTGAAAAACGCTTTTGACTGGAATAAATGGGGGGCGGTCTGGAAATAAATATATAATAGCTTTGAACAAAGGAGGAAAGGAATGCAAACAATCGATCGGCAAACAGCAGCGGGAACTTCCCGCACGAAAATTAATCTTGAGGATCCGCTGGCGGCTGTAAAATTCGGCTGGGACCTGGCCGGCCGTTTAGATAGAAACAGTTCTCCTTCCGGACGTCCGAAAGTACTGCTTTGTATCGGTACAGACCGTTCGACGGGGGATTGTCTCGGGCCGCTGGTAGGCAGCAAACTTTCCGCCCTGGGGCAGGACTTTTTCCACGTTTACGGGACGCTGGAACAACCCGTTCACGCCAGCAACCTGAAGCAAAAACTGGACGAGATTTACCGGCGCCACGAAAACCCGTTGATCGTTGCGGTCGACGCCTGCCTGGGCAGCCTGGAGAACGTGGGCTGCATAAACATCGGCGACGGTTCTCTGCAGCCCGGTGCGGGGGTAAACAAAAACCTTCCCCCGGTGGGCGAGATCCACATCACGGGCATCGTTAACGTGGGTGGGTTCATGGAATACCTGGTGCTGCAAAACACCCGGTTAAACCTGGTCATGCGCATGGCCGACCTGATCGTGGAAGGTCTGATGAATGCCATCGGTTACTGCACGAAGGAGGAAGTTCCCGAACAGGTGGCGGCGGCTTTAAATTAGAGATCAAACACAAAGGCAACAGGCATAAAAGCATAAAGGCACAAAGGAAAATAGTCCGGTCGTCGATCACTTCTCTTTCGATCATTTCTCTTTGTGCCTTTGTGCCTCAGTGCCTGCATTTATTCTGCTTCGCGGAGAGCAGCTCCTTTTTATGCGATATCTGGTACAGGCAAAAAGGAAAGGCCATCGCAATATCTTTTTAGCTGATGGCCTTTCATCTTTTTTGCAGCTACCTGTACTGGCGCAGGCTGGCCAGGATTTCTTCGGGCGTTTTCCCGGCGGCGTCAATGACCGGCGCCTTTGTAGTGATGTCCTGCCTGTTCATGACGTTGTTGTCCAGTCCGCTCACGACGATCGCCTCGGCGTCCCTTTGCCGGGACAGCCCGACCACGGCATACCCGTTCTTTTCTAATAAATCACGCACACCCGTCAGGGAATCCTCGACGGCAATTATTTTCACAGCCGCTTTACCTCCTTTTAAGGTCAGCATCCGGATTGTTCTTAGTATTCGGCTTAAGGCGTGCTTTTTATACCCGCCGGAAAGGAAAAGCGGCCGCTAATTTCGGCCGGCAAGATCAGCCAGCTCCCGCAGCAAATCAATTACCTCTTCGTCGGTGGTCTGGGCAAAATCCACGTAAAATTGCCCGACGGCGTAAAAATTGGCCGGGGTCAAAAGGCAAACCGCCCGGTCAACCTCTTTTTTCAGCATCGCCAGGGTATCGGGCGGAGCCACCGGAATGGCCAGCACCAGCTCCTCGGGGTAAAACATATTCTTCAGGGAGCGGATTGCCGCCAGGATGGTGTAGCCCGTGGCCACGCCGTCGTCAACCAGGATAATTTTCTTGCCGTCGTATGGCGGGTAGTCTTCCTTTCCCCGGTATCTTTTCATCCGCCGGCGGATTTCCGCCACTTCCCGGGCGACTTCCGCCTGCAAATCCTCTTCTCGCAATTTCAACACATTTAAAATCTGACGGTCGAAAATGGCGGTGCCGTCCTGGGCCACCGCCCCGATGGCCGCTTCCGGGTTGTGGGGCGCGCCGATTTTGCGCGGGATAATCAAATCCAGCGGCAGCCCGAGCCCCCGGGCCACCTGCGCTCCCACCACCACCCCGCCCCGGGGAACGGCCAGCACAACCCCGCCCCGGAAGGACCCGCCGGTGCCCCTTAACGCTTCCGTCAGCCTTTTGCCGGCTTCCGCCCGGTCTTGAAAAACCATCGTCCATACCCTCCAATTTGGTTGTGGGTAGTTCCGTTAGTGTTAGTGGTTAGTGATTAGTGATTAGTGAACGTAGCCAGCCATTATTAACGATGTTTTATTTCTTGTGCTTTTTGCCTCTGTAGGTCTTTGGGCCTGGCTTAATTGATTAACGCTTCGATCAACCGGACGGCGTCGCGGGCCGCCAGGGGTTTCCCCAGCCGCCTGGCCCGCTCCGCCATTGTTTGTAAACGCTCCGGCCCCCGCAGGCACTCTTCAACCTCCCGGGCCAGTTCCCGAACGTTGTCTACCCGCAGGGCAACCCCCTGCCCGGTTAAAAACTCGGTGTTTCTAACCTCCTGCCCCGGCAGGGGATCGACAATAAAGATGGGCAGGCCGCTGGCCAGGGCCTCGGCGCAGGTCAACCCGCCGGCCTTCCCCACCATAAAATCGGAAGCAGCCATCAACTCGTGGATATTGTCCACAAAACCAAGCACCCTGGCCGGGTTGCGCAAACCGGGCAGCATCCGTTCCAGCTTCGCCTTTAAAGAATTGTTGTTCCCGGTTACCACAATCATTTGCAGTTTCCCCGGGCTGTTCCCCAGGGCCTTCACAATCTCGGCCAGCGGGCCCATCCCCAGACCTCCGCCGACAACCAGGGCCGTCGGCAAGGACGGATTTAAGCCCAGCCGGTTCTGCACGCCGCTCCGCTCCACGGAACCGGCAAAACAGGTATTAATGGGGATGCCCACGGCATGTACTTTATCCAGCCTGATTCCGTACTCCGCAAAAGACGGCCGCAACTCCGGCGCAGCCACGGTAAACAGGTCCACCCCGGAAAAGATCCAGAAGGGGTGCACGGTGAAATCGGTCAGCGTCGCCGCCACCGGGGAGGCAAGGCAACCCCGCTGCTTTAAGCTGGCCAGAATCCCGACGGGGAAGGGGTGCGTACAAACAATGACCTGGGGCTGAAATTCATTCAAAAAGCGAATTAATTTCGGCGCCGCCAGCCGGTTTAAAATCCGGTTAAACTCTTCCTTTCCCGCCTCAGAAAAAGACTGCCCCTTTTCCGCCAGGTGGTACAAATACCCGTAGACAACCGGCGTAATCTTGAGCATTTCAATGTAAGTGCCGAAAAGCACCTTATCTAAAAAAGGGTTGATATAACGAAAGGTATCCAGGATGGTTACTTCCAGATCCGGTCTCCTTTCGTGGAAGGCTTTTTTCATTGCCAGCGCCGCCTGGAGATGACCCATCCCGGCAGATACGGATAAAATCAGGACCCTTTCCAATTCTGGCATGGTTATCCTCTTTTAATTCAGGCACAAAGTTCACCGGCACAAAAGGCACAAAGTAAACAGGTGACCTTTTCTGCCCCGGGCGTACCGTTCCCCTCGCCCTCTCTCTCCCCCATTCACACCTTTTCCGCCCGCATACCTTTTCATCCCCTTTTTGCTCCTTTGTGCCTCCTGACTTCGGCCACTTTGTATCTTTGTCCTTTTATGTCTCTGGGCCTTTGTACCTTTGTGCCTTTCGCCTTTCTTTAACTTTTTACCTTTACCTCCCGCCTCTAACTTAACCGGCCAGCGCACCTTCAATAATTTCCCGGACATAACTTACTATCTTCTCCGCCGGCACAAAAGTTGTTTCTCCGCCGGCCCGCTTTTTTACTTCCAGTTCGCCGCTCCGGACGGCTTGCTTACCCACGGTAATGCGTAAGGGGTAGCCAATCAGGTCGGCGTCCTTGAATTTTACTCCCGGACGCTCCGGACGGTCGTCCAGGACGACTTCGATGCCTGCCGCAAGAAGCGAGGCATAGGTCTTTTGCGCCATTTCCATTTGCTTTTCGTCGCGATCGCTCACCGGCACCACCACCACGTGAAAGGGAGCAATGGAGAAAGGCCAGATGATGCCGTTTTCGTCATGGTTTTGCTCAACGGCGGCCGCCATCGTCCGGGTGATCCCGATTCCGTAACAACCCATGATCACCGGCCGGGCCTGTCCGCTTTCATCCAGGTAGGTGGCGCCCAGCACCTTGCTGTATTTATCGCCCAGTTTAAAAATCTGCCCGACTTCGATTCCCTGCGTTGCGGAAAGGGGATGCGCACACCCGGGGCAGGCGTCTCCCGCCTTTACCAGGCGCAGATCGGCGACCAGATCCGGCTGAAAATCGCGGCCCGGGTTTACGTTCACCAGGTGCGCGTCATCTTTGTTGGCCCCGGTGACGGCATTCGTCATTTGCATTATTTCCAGATCGGCGGCTATTTTTACGCCGGCCAAACCGACCGGACCGGCAAACCCGGGTCCGGCGCCGCTGACTTTTTCTACCGTGGCGGAATCGGCCAGCTCGCACCGGAGCACGCCCAGTTCCTTTTGCAGCTTGATTTCGTTGACGTCCCGGTCCCCGCGCACCAGCGCCGCCACAACGCCCTGCTCGGTTTCGAAAAGCAGGGTCTTGATCAGGCGCTTGGCGTCTACTCCCAAAAAGGCAGTGACTTCAGCAACGGTGCGCCGGCCCGGAGTGGCCACTTCGCGCAGGGGAGCCGGCTCCTCGTCGACCCCGAACCGCTCCGGCGGAGAAAAGGCCCTTTCCACATTGGCCGCGAAATCGCAATGATTGCAAAAAACGATGG
Organism: Armatimonadota bacterium; assembly: GCA_023511535.1. Classification (GTDB taxonomy): domain Bacteria; phylum Bacillota; class Desulfotomaculia; order Desulfotomaculales; family Nap2-2B; genus JAIMBK01. The sequence goes on along the minus strand of JAIMBK010000061.1, from coordinate 3,149 downwards.
TTGATTCACCCGCCTCGGCAAAAACGATAAATTCGTGCGTATCCTTACCGCCGATGGCGCCGGAATCGGCCTCCACCGGGCGAAAACGCAGGCCGCAGCGCTCAAACACCCGGCTGTAGGCAAAAAACATCTTCTGGTAGCTTATATCCAGCCCCGCCTGGTCCCGGTCAAAGGAGTAAAGATCCTTCATGATAAATTCCCGTCCGCGCAACAGTCCGAAACGGGGCCGGCGCTCGTCCCGGTACTTGTTCTGGATCTGGTAGAGCAGCAGGGGGAGCTGCCGGTACGATTTCACTTCGTTGCGCACCAGGTCGGTGATAATTTCCTCGTGGGTGGGGCCCAGGCAAAAGTCCCGCCCGTGCCGGTCCTGCAGGCGAAACAGCTCCGGGCCGTAAACGTCCCACCGGCCGGATTCCTGCCATAATTCCGCCGGCTGGATAATCGGCATGACCAGTTCCTGGCCGCCCTGCCGGTCCATTTCTTCGCGGACGATGGCTTCGATTTTTTTCACCACCCGGAGGGCCAGGGGGAGCAAATTATACACTCCCGCCGCGGCTTTGCGGATAAAACCGGCCCGCACCAGGAGCCGGTGGCTGACCACCTCCGCGTCGGCGGGGACTTCCCGCAGCGTGGGAATCAATAATTGGGATGCCCGCATAAACGTAGAGATCCTCCTTCGGAAAATAGAGGCACAGAGGCAACTGGCACACAAAGGCACCAAGTAAATATGTCTATGCGGTTCTCTTTGTGCCTCTGTGCCTATGTGTCTTAAGTGCCTTGTTTTCACTCTTTCTGGTAGGAATTAACATTCTCCTGAGCAGCGCGCGCGAACTTTTCTGCCATTTCCCGGGCCTCCCGGACCAGCTCCTCCGCCAGCTTTTCTTCCGGCACCCGGCGGATGATTTCGCCGCGGCGAAAGAGCAGGCCCACCCCTTTTCCCCCGGCGATGCCCACGTCGGCATGCCGGGCCTCTCCCGGACCGTTTACCACGCACCCCATCACGGCCACCTTCAGCGGCGCAGTCAGATCCTGGAGCCTTTCTTCTACCTCGCTGGCAATTTTGATCAGGTCGATTTCAGTACGTCCGCAGGTGGGGCAGGAAATTAATTCGATTCCCCTTTTTCGCAGACCCAGAGCTTTCAAGATTGCGTACCCGACCCGCACCTCTTCTACGGGGTTGCCGGTTAACGAAACCCGGATGGTGTCCCCGATGCCTTCGGCCAGCAGGGCGCCGATGCCGACGGCCGATTTTACCGCCCCCCAGCGCAGCGTACCGGCCTCCGTAACCCCCACGTGGAAGGGGTAGTCCACTTTTGCGGCCAGCAGCCGGTACGCCGTGATCATGAGCGGGACGTCGGAAGCTTTTACGGACACCTTTATTTCGTAAAAACCCAGCTCCTCCAGCCGGCGGATCTGCCGGAGGGCGCTTTCCACCAGCGCGGGCGCGTTCGGGGCGCCGTATTTTTGGAGCAGTTCCTTTTCCAAAGACCCGGCGTTGACCCCGATCCGGACGGGCACCTTCCTTTTTTTCGCCGCTTCCACCACCGCCGCCACTTTTTCCCGCCCGCCGATATTGCCCGGGTTGATCCGCAGGCCGTCGACACCCCCCTCCAGGGCGCGCAAGGCAAGGCGGTAGTCGAAGTGAATGTCGGCCACCAACGGGATCTTAATTTGCTTTTTAATCAGAGGCAAGGCATCGGCGGCCCGCTCGTCGGGAACGGCCACGCGCACGATTTCGCAGCCCGCGGCGGCCAGTTCGTTAATCTGCGCCACCGTCGCCGCCACGTCGCGGGTATCGGTATTGGTCATGGATTGCACGGAAACGGGCGCGTCCCCGCCCACCTGCACCGTCCCCACCTGGATTGGCCTGGTTTTTCTGCGCTTCGCCAGCACCGCCCTCCCCCTTATCGCTGGAATAACTGGAGGAGATCATTATATGTGATGATCACCACCAGCAAAATCAACAACCCAAAACCAATCAGGTGGATAAAGTTTTCTTTTGCCGGGTCCACGGGCCGGCCCCGGAAAAGTTCCACCACTAAAAAGACGAGGCGGCTGCCGTCCAGGGCGGGAATGGGCAGCAGGTTAAACAAACCGAGGTTTACGCTTAAGAAGGCGGCCAGCTGCAGCAGGCTGAAAAAGCCGAATTCCGCCGCCCGGTTAATCTCCCAGACGATCCGCACCGGCCCCCCCACATCGGCCGGGGCTTTGCCCGCAATCATCTGGCCGAGAAAATTAATTATTAAGGCAGTAACCCGGACAGTATATTCCGTCCCGGCAGCCAGGGCGCTGAATAAATCAAGACGCTGCAGCTCCGGTGCCGGGTAAACGCCGATCTTTCCGTTTCCCTGTTCATCAGGCTGGGGAATTACCGGGATTTCTTTAATTTGCCCGGTGCGCCGGACGGTCAGGAGAATCTTTTGACCGGGGCGGGTGTTGATCATTTCGGTCACCTGCTCCCAGCTTTCAATCTCCCGGCCGTTGATGGCGATGATTTGATCCCCGGGCTGCAATCCTGCTTTTTCTGCCGGGCTCTCCGGCACCACTTTATCCACCACGGTGGTCAGCCTGGGCAGACCTTCGGGGGTCAGGGCGGGAACCCCCTGAACCATAAAAATCGCGGCCAGAATCAAAATCGCCAGCACAAAATTCATCAGCGACCCGGCGGAGATGACCAGCATCCGGTGCAGAACGGGTTTGTTGTTAAAGCTCCTGGTCTCGTCTTCGATCTTTTCCTCCGGGTCCATGCCGGCCATGCGAACGAAGCCGCCCAGGGGCAAAAGTCTCAAGTTGTAGGCGGTTTCTCCCCGGGGAAGGGTGAATAACCTGGGGCCAAAGCCGATGCTGAACTCGTGCACTTTAATTCCCGCCGCCTTGGCAAAGATAAAGTGGCCGAGTTCATGAAAAATGATCAGCAGGCCGAAGACAAATACGGCGGCCCAAAAGGTTTGCATTTTAGATTCCACCTTCTTGAATTAACTTCCGGGCCAGATCCTTCGCCCAACGGTCGGCGGCCAGGACATCCTCCAGATCCCGGCACGGGCAAACCTGGTGGGTGTCCATGACCCGCTCGACGATCTCCGGGATGGCCCCGAAAGAAATGGCGCCGGCTAAAAAGGCTTCCACCGCCACTTCGTTGGCCGCATTTA
>JAIMBK010000060.1 GCA_023511535.1 Armatimonadota bacterium | reverse complement strand
GTTGCAGCCATTGGCCCGATGACAAGGGTACTGAAAGGCCAGGGGAGTTTGCCCGTGGGCAACATCACAGCGAGTTGCAGCCATTGGCCCGATGACAAGGGTACTGAAAGCCCGGCTTAGTTGATCGCAACGTGTGCGGTCAAGCTCAGTTGCAGCCATTGGCCCGATGACAAGGGTACTGAAAGCATGATATGCGATTCGATTTCGCCGGAATTAACGATGAGTTGCAGCCATTGGCCCGATGACAAGGGTACTGAAAGACTCAACGGCATGTCCACCAGCATTAAAGAAATCCTCTGTTGCAGCCATTGGCCCGATGACAAGGGTACTGAAAGCTTTCCAGTCTTGAATCGCGCACTCAAACTGATTTTTAGTTGCAGCCACTGGCCCGATGACAAGGGTACTGAAAGAAAGACAGGGGAACGGCATGGAGCAGAGTGGCTATATCGCTGAACTGCGTGCGGGGATTAAAAACAGGCAGCAACTCAAAAAGAAAGCACTTGTCCGGCGGAAAGAAGAAGCGCAGGAAAAGGCCCGGAGGGCGGCTGCCTTAATTCGTTCCCGGGGCGGCGGGCGGATTTTTCTTTTTGGTTCTTTAGTCCCCGGCGGAAATTTCTGGGAGCATTCGGACATCGATCTGGCTGTTTCCGGGTTGCCACGCGAAGTTAACTTTTGGCAACTATACGCCGATGTGCTTGCCCAGGTGGAGCCTTTTCGAGCCGATCTCGTGATTTTGGAAGAAGCCCCTGCTGAACTCCGCCAGCAAATTCTGCGGGAAGGGGTGGAGCTGTGACGGCGGAAATAATTATTTTGGAAGCGAGGATCAGGCGGGAGTTATTCCAGTTGCAAAAAATTGCCGGGGAATTGAAGGCCGTCCTGAAGCCTTACAAACAGAAACCGGTTAAAGATAGTACAGTGTTGCGTGCTTTGGGCTCCATTTTACACGACTTCTATTCCGGGATCGAAAAGATTTTTTTACAGATCGCCAGGGAAATTGATCAATCCGCTCCAAAGGGCGAAAACTGGCATCGCCTGCTGTTGGAACAAATGACGCTCCACCTGAAAGGACGCCGGCCGCCGGTGATCGGCATAGAGATCGCCTCTAAACTTCAACAATACCTGGCTTTCCGGCACCGTTTCCGCAATTTGTACGGTTTTGAACTGGAGTGGGAAAGAATGGAAGAGCTGGTTCGTGCACTGCCGGAAACGCTTCAAGAATTGAGCGTAGCCATTGATTCGTTTTTAGCTCTCCTGGAAACGGCGGATGACGATGAATAACAGAAAAGTGCCGGCAGCGGAAAGCGTCAATACCGTAAAGAAGGGATGAGCATTGCCCGTCCCGGTTCAATTTAAAAAATTTTTTTGGGAGCGGATTATTATTTCACTTTAGAGCATTTGCTCGAATATGGGGATGATGATGCCGTCCGCTGGTTATTCCAAAATTTCAGCAAGGAATCATTGGTTCAATCATCATCAGACAATTGATAATTTCCATGACCACGCCAACAGGAGTGTGAGGTCTCATGTTGAATATTCGCCGGCAAGGCCCCGTAGGAAATGTCCGACCGTATCCTGGATAAAAGCCGAAAACGCGGTAAGCTCTGGGCGCTGCGCCGGAAATTTCTTGCGCAAGATCCTCCCAAGGCCCGGCGCATCTTAAAACACAACCTGGGCCTTTATTAAGCAAACCAAGAGAAACAAAAGGTACCGAACCAGGTGCGAGAACGAAATCAACCGGGCCTTCAACGAATTCTACAGAGAACGTCGTCCAAAGATAATCGCCTACGAAGACCTCGCCCACCTGCGCGGCAAAGCTAAAAGCAAAGGCCTCTCCCGCAAGGTGAGCAACTGGCAGCGCAGTATTATCAAGGAGCGACAGGAATATAAGAATTACATTTATTCCGTCACCAACCCCGGTCCGGTAAACGCGGCCTACTCCAGCCAGACGTGCCCCATGTGCGGGTGGGTGGACGCGAAGAACCGCCACGGAGATGTTTTTAAGTGCCAAAAATGCGGCTTTACCTGTGACGCCGACCAGGTGTCTTTACGGGGTATCTGCTACATGGCTGGACATTTCCTGCCTGGACTGGTCGCGGCGCGGTTAAAACCAAACCCTGATCAGGGAAAATAGTAAAGACAGCTTATTCATGTGGTCGATAGCGTCACGACCTTGATCACAGTTTGGCAGGGGATGGTCAACCACCCGGCCGGAAGGTGGAAGCAAAGATTGGCAGCCTGACATACCCGGTTTATGGACGGCTATTCCCTGCGCTGTTTGCTGGCTGCTAAGATACTTTTCTTTACGGCATCATGGGTTATTAACATAGTGAGGAAAGATAAATGCTTGCTTCTTTTATAAAAGCGGAGCATTCTTTTTGGAGTGCCTCTATTTCCTCATGTTTAAATTCGCGGAAGTCCTGATAATCACCCTCGTTTCTGAACTTAAAGGCTTTGGAGAGAGTTTTTCCTGACTTGACGGAGATAATCCCGGTTTTAATAAATTCTTTGTTAAATAAACCAATTACGCCGCTGTGTTTTGCGGAATCAAGCCGTTTAGTTGCCAGCAGAGCCCTGGCAGCGTAAAAAACCGAGAAATAAAGGCGGTTGGCGGCACCCTTAAGCTTGCCTTCACGAATTAAGGTACCGGCTTCTTCGGCTGTTTCCCGGGCTCTATCTAAACGGTATTTAGCCAGTTCCAAATCAAGGTTTTCTTTCATAACGGCACCCCTTCCTCCCGTGTATTTTGGTAAAAAAGGGTTTTCCGGGCAAGGGGCGCATAGTATTCGTTATGGGAAAAAACCACCGGGGACAAAACAACGTCATAGTCCAGGCTGACTTCAAAAGCGGCGTCCAAAACTAGATCATCTACTTCCGGATGACGGTTTTTTACCACAACAAGAACGTCAATGTCTGAATATGGATCATCATCACCCCGGGCTTTAGAACCAAAAAGCCGGACCTCTTCCAGATTTTGGCGGAGGGTACTCCGGATAAGCTTACAAAACCGGCTAAGAGCAGTTTTGTCCCGTTTATTTAGGCGATCCAAAGCCATCAAGAAAACCTCCTTACAAAACTAACCGGAAGCTGTCCCGCATCAGGGAATATAGTATGGAGAAAAAATTTATGGTTTTCCATAATTCTACAGTTAAAATAGTTGAATGTCAATTGGTCCTCGTGTCGTGTTCACCGACCAGTTCGGCGGCGGCATTAACCGGCATCTCCTTAACCAAAATTCAAGGGCGCAAGAGAAATCAGGTAAAGTGTGAAATAAAATGGAAATTGGTGGGCCGTTTGACAATGAAAACGTTTGTCGTTTACGACATTACCGACGACCGGACCCGAGCGGCAGAAGAAGCTGTGCCGCGATTTCGTGAAAAGGTGGGATTATTTCGCCGCCGCCAGGGTTCTGGAGGAAATTGGCCAGGTTGTTTCCCTCTCTTCCCCGGAAGAAGAAGAAATGCTGGAACGCTTGCTCATCCTCTGCCGGAGTTTTCATGACTTTTACTTTGCTCAGAAAACATGTTCTGATGACCAACATCTTGTTTTTATTGCCTATTGTCCTTTGCTGAGTTAAAGGAATAGCCAGAAAAAATTATGGATCAGGCGGCAGGTTACCGGTCTCCTGGCGGGGTAACCCATTTGACGTTTAACTTTTTGAAATCATTGTCAAAAGAACAGATACTTTCTTCATGTGTTCGGGCCAGTGCGGCAAGGTAGGCATCTGCGAAGTCGACGTTTTTTTCCGTCATATCTTGCAGTGCCTGGATAAGCAAGGCGGGGTTTTCAGCGTAAATTCCGTCGGCGCCGAGAAAGGAAATCAAGGTTTCGGCGATCTGATTTTTGGCATACCTGTAAAAAGAAGAAAGTACCCATATAATTTCGGCTACCACCAGATGAGATACCCGCAAACCGATATCTCCTTTTTCAGCGCGGCTCATTAACTCCAGAGCTTTAGCGGCCATTTCCGGTGGGTCACCGGTGAGAAAGCGCAAGACAACGTTGGCATCAACCCACAAATAAATCATTGCGTTTCTTTCCCTTTACCCAGTATCTGCCGGGCCAGTCCGGTGGCCATCTCTTCGCGAATTTCTATCTTGCCGGGGTAAGGTCTTTTAGCGGGCAAAGAGGCGTAGAGATCGGTTAAGCGTTTGCGTTTTAAGACTCTGACCTTAACCTCCTCGTTCGGGCCGAGATCAAACAGGAGTTCGTCTCCCGGTTGCAAGTTAAGCTTACGGCGGACGACCACAGGTATTGTTACCTGCCCCTTACTTGTTAACCTTGCTCTTAGCATCTGAATACCTCCTTACATCTATACATCTTCTTTACATCTAACATAAGCCTTACATCAGTTCCTGTCAAGGTGCCAACGGCACCGGGCACTTAACTTATTAACTTATCGAGCCTGTGTTACAACCGGCTGATCATTAAAAAAGACCTGCACATCATCAGCGACGAACTGCGCCAGTGGTTTTGCGAAGCGCGGGACGAAAAGGCCCGGCTGGTGGCGGAAGAAATCGACCCCGGCCGGCCGGAGAACTGTCCCGGCTCCTGCCCATACTTTAGTGTATGCGGTGGATAAATTTAGAAAAATTTTTCCTTAACAGGAGGATTTTTTAACATAGTGTCGAAAGAAGAAATAGTTAAAATTGGATTATAGAAGAATATTTAGCATAGCATACCAGGAGTACACACGGTAATAAAAAAGGATAAAATTTTCAAAAAATGATCCGGTGGGTGGTTTGCCTGATGCGTGTTCTCATCTTGACCGTCGGCGGTTCCGATCAACCGCTGGTCAGGGCGATTAACTTCTATCGGCCAAATTTGACCGTTTTTCTCTGCACGCAAACCGAAGGGGAGAATAAAGGCAGCCTGGAAACGGTGGACGGTCCCGGGAAGGTGTGCCAGGACCGGCCCTGCCCCCTTTGTGGGAAGAAGGAAAAGGAAGATCGGGACGCTATCGTTAAACAGGCCGGCATAGCCGATAGCGCCTATAAAGTTTACGTTGTCCCTCCGGACGACCCCTACCAGACATACGAAACGGCCCTGCAGGTGATCAAAGAATATCTGGACCGGAACGCCGAAGTGATCGTAGACTACACCGGCGGGACAAAATCCATGTCGGTGGGTCTGGCCGTGGCTGCCATGGAATACCCCCGGTGCGGTTTAAGCCTGGTTAAAGGCAAGCGTCTCGACCTGGTGAAGGTGCGCAACGGCCTGGAAAGGGTGGCCCGCCTCCCCGCTCATCCGGTTTTTGTAGAGCGGCAGAAGAAGCTGTGCCGCGATTTCGTGAAAAGGTGGGATTATTTCGCCGCCGCCAGGGTACTGGAGGAGATTGGCCAGGTTGTTTCCCTCCCTTCCCCGGAAGAAGAAGAAATGCTGGAACGCTTGCTCATCCTCTGCCGGGGCTTTCATGACTGGGATCGGTTTGCCTACCGGGAAGCCGCGGCCAAAATTGATATTTATAAAAGGGAACCGGGTATTTCCGGTTATAACAAAACGCTAAAGCAGATCTGCGCCGCCCTGGACTGGTCCGAAAACTGGACGCCCGGCTCTTCATCCAGGGGCGGGCCGCCGGTATTTGTGCTGGTCTACGACGTTTTATTGAACGCCGAACGGCGAGCCGCCCAGGGCGCCTGCGACGACGCCGTCTCCCGCGTCTACCGGGCGCTGGAGATGTACGGCCAGTTTTGCCTGCGCACCGGCGAGCCGCCCCTGACCAGCGACGACGTGGATGTGCGTCTTTTGCCCGCGGAGATCAAAGACGACTACGAGAAGAAACGGGGCAGCAGGGGGAAAGTGCAGCTCGGCCTCACCGATGATTACGATTTGCTCGCCCTGCTGGGGCACCCGGCCGGGGTGGTTTGGAGGAAGCGGCGGGCGGAACTGCTGAATCTTTTGAGCCGGCGCAACTATAGTTTTCTTGCCCACGGCCTGTTGCCCGTCTCCGAAAGGGAGTACCGGGAGATGCGCGACGCGGTTTGGGAATTTATTGGCGAATGTGACGAAGCGCAAAAGATCAAAGAGGGGCTGCGGGAAGCGAGGCAGTTGCCGGTGGAGCTGTGAGCAGGCTTTTTGAACTGCGAAAAGAAAAATATGGCGATTTTTTGCCGGGGCGTTAAAAAGATCACCGATGATAAAAGTGGGGGCTGATTGATGAGTATGGGCCGTTTTAAGACCGAATATCTTTTTCTCCTGGTTGGGGCGAACCCCCTTCCTAATTACGTGGCTTCTTTACTGCTGGCAAAGGAAGGGGGAAAAGTTATTTTATTGCATTCTCGCGGCACGGGTATGGTTGCTAAAAACATAGAGAGGGCTATTAAGGATAAAAAAGTGCCGGTTGCAACTGAAATGTGGGAAATTGACGAAACTGATGGCGTAAGGATCGCCCAAAAACTTGAAAAGGATATATTTCCCACCCTGGATGCCCCGTCATCGGTTGGATTACACTACACAGGCGGGACCAAATCGATGGCTGTTCATGCTTACCGCGCGTTGGAAAAACATGCTTACGAAAAAGAAATTCCAGCGGTTTTCAGCTATCTGGATGCCCGGACTCTTTCTTTAGTTTTCAATTTATCCGATGGGTCTTCTACGAAGCGGGAACCGGTGCGGGAAAAAGTAAAGATCTCGATTGAAGAATTGATGGCGCTCCATGGTTACAGGATCGTCTCGAGCGTCCGGGAACCTCTTTTCCCTGCTCAGGCAAAGAAGCTGGCCAACCTTTACCACCAGGGAATCAGGTCCCGGGAAGAAGTGGAAAGGGAGTTCCTTGCCGGTTTTGATAAAGGTTATACCAGCATAGGTGAGGTTGCTGATGGAGAGGGAATAGATAGAGGGAGACTTAATGGTTGGGTTGCCGATAATCATTGGCTGGAACATTACGTATTTTGGGCAGTTCAGGAAATAGCGGGAAGCGTCGGAATTCATGATTGGGCTTGTGAAATAAAACCGGCTTCAACGTCGGCGGCAGTGTCCAAAAGAGACTCGCAAGGAAAAGATTTTGAGGTTGACGTGGTGGCGATGCGCGGTTATCAGTTATATGCAATTTCCTGCACTACTTTTCGGGGAAAGCAAAACTGCAAGAGGAAACTTTTTGAAGCGTATGTCCGCGCCAGTCAGATGGGCGGGGACGAGGCAAGGATCGGGCTGGTCTGTTGTTCTGATGATCCGGCGCTGGTTCAACAGGAAATTGAAGAAGACTGGTTCACTGAAGGCAGGGTGCGGGTTTTCGGCCGGGAAGATCTCGCTGATCTTCCAGAGAAGCTGCGGGACTGGTTTGAAAGTACGTAGTTAGTTTGCGAGGAGGGTGTCGATGCACAATTACACGCTTACCATTGTTGATGTCAGCGCAATCCAGGATTATATCTTTAGGAGCAACCATTTAAAACAGATCATCGGTGCCTCTTATCTCGTGGAATGTGCGGTAAGAAAATGGGTTGCCTCGTATCTTCCCGGTAGGAACAACGTTAAGATTATTGAAAATGATGAGTTTACAGGAGAGACTATTGAAAGAGACGGGTTGCGGGCCGAAATCATTTACGTAGGCGGTGGTAACGCTGTAATTATCTTTGCCGACCACGAGGAAGCCTTAAGTTTTTCCCGCCGGTTAAGCCGGAAGGTTCTTGAGGAGGCGCCCGGGCTGCGCATTGCTATAGCGCATCAGGATTTCGACTGGAACGCAGGGCAGTTAAACGAAGTGTTAGCCCAGACCCAGCGCCGGTTGGCGGGGAAGAAAGCCGATCCGCCTCCTTCTGCCCCCCTTTTGGGATTGGGGGTGACAGCAGGTTGCGTTTTTACCGGTTTGCCGGCAGTCGGAAACGATCCGGAAGGCCGTTTGATTTCTCATGAGGGCAAGGCTAAACTGGCGGTTTTTGACCAGGCGGAAGATAGATTAACTAAATATCTCAAGTTAAACTCGAAAGAATACAGGACAATCAGAAATTTTGATGACCTCGGCACGAGAGGGGAAAAGAGTTTTCTTGCCCTTGTCCATACGGACGGCAACGGTATGGCAAGAAGGTTTCATGAGGCAGGCAAATCCTGCCCCGACAACCGTCAGTGGATTTTGAAACAGCGTGAGCTCTCAGCATCTGTCCACAAGGCAGCCAGAGAGGCTTTGCTGGAAACGGTGAAGCTATTAACCGGCGCGCTTCAGCAGGAAAACGGACATTGGTCGATTGGCGGGGTTTTGGGGATAAACAGGGGGGATGACGGCAGGCTGATTCTGCCTTTTCGGCCGCTTGTCTTCGGCGGCGACGACCTGACATTCGTCTGCGACGGGCGTCTAGGCCTCCAGTTGACGGCCTGTTACCTGAAACATTTTTCACAGCACACGCTGGCCGACGGAAAGCCCGCTTCTGCCCGCGCCGGCGTGGCGGTGGTCAAAACGCATTTTCCCGTTGCCTATGCCTATTCCCTGGCGGAAGAGCTCTGCCGGTCGGCAAAGAAATACATTCACGAGGCGGATCCCGACGCCCAATTTTCTGCATTGGACTGGCACTTCGCGACCAGCGGGCAGGTGCGCGGACTGGCGGAAATAAGGGAGCAGGATTACAAAGTAAAAATAAGAAGTTATGACAATAAAGTGGAAGAATTTGATTTATCGATGCGGCCTGTGCGCATAGACGCCGGGGATTGGCGTTCGTGGCCGACGTTCATGCGGATCGTAAGTTGCTTTCAGAAAGGGGAATGGGCCGGGCGCCGGAACAAAGTTAAGAAGCTGCGGGAAGCATTGCGGAAGGGGCCGGAGGCAACCAAAATGTTCATAGAAACTTACGTTCCTGAAGGTTTGCCCGTTGTCGACGAAACATTGAAGGATATGCCCAGACAAGGTTTTCAGATGGGCCGCTGCGCATACTTTGATGCTATAGAGGCGATGGACTTCGTTATTCCGCTGGGGGGGTCGGAACTGTGAGCGAAGGCAGGTATTTCTTGCGGTTCATTTTGCAAAGCGATGCTACCTTTGGCCGGGGTGACGGAGTGCCCGGGCTTGTCGATGATGAGGTTCAGCATGATGAATACGGGTGTCCGTATTTGGGCGGCCGCACCCTGAAAGGGCTGCTGGTGGCGGAATGTGCCGGGATTCTGGCTGCGCTTTCCCATGCCGGCCAGGCCCGCACGTGGGAAGAACCTGCTAGGCGTCTCTTCGGTCTTCCCGGCAGTTTCTCCGACGAGGATTCCCTTCTCCACGTTGGCGACGCCCGGCTCCCGGAGGATCTGCGCCTGGCCATTGCCCGGGATCACGCCCGCGGAAGGTTGAAGAGAGAGGAAGTTTTAGATTCCCTTACCGCTATCCGCCGACAGACGGCAATGGACCCCCGGACCGGAGCAGCCAGGGAACACACCTTGCGCTCCGGGCGCGTAATTCTCCGGGGGACTATTTTCGAGAGTGCGCTTACCTTCAGAGAAAAACCCGCGGAAAAGGATCTGGCCCTGCTTGCCGCTTGCATAAAGGCTTTCCGCCGGGCGGGGACTGGTTGTCAGCGGGGCCTGGGGCGTCTTCAAGCAGAGCTTCTGGATAGCGCGAAAAGAGCAGTAACTGATCATTATTTTCGTTTGTTCCGGCAGGAGGTGCGCAAATGCACGCCTTAACCTACCAGATCCGGCTGCTGGAGCCTCTTTTGTTGCGTTCACCCGGAAGCGGGGAAGAGAATAGCGGCTTCGGGCTGAGTTTTATTCCCGGTTCCGTGGTGAGGGGCTTTTTAATTGGCCGCTACCTGAAGGCCAACAGGGTTGTCGATCCGGCGGCCGATCCTTCTTTCCGGCGTCTTTTCCTCGCCGGGGCGGTGCGCTACCTTCACGCCTACCCCGTTAACCGGCACGGCCGGCGCGCTTTGCCCTGCCCGCTTTCCTGGCGCGTGGCAAAAGACGAGGCGGAAAATCCTGCCGCGGAAATTTACGACCTGGCGGCGGGTTTTGATCAGAACGGTGCGCAAGTTGAGCTCCCAAAGGGAGAATTTTGCTGGATCTTACAGGAAGAAGACGAGGTTTGGGCAGAACTTGCTTCCCCCCGGCGATGCGTCTCCCTCCATAACGCCGGCACCGACCGGATGGTCAAAAGAAAAGAAGACAGCACAGTTTTTCGCTACGAAGCGCTTGCGCCCGGACAGACGTTTGGAGGAGTTATACTGGCTGATTCCGAAGAAGATGTAAAAATTCTGGAACAGCTCCTGGCGAAAAGGGAAGCGCTTTTAGGCGGATCGCGCCAGGCCGGATACGGTCTGGTACGGTTTGAAAAAGTTGGAAAAGCACCGCCGGCACCCGGCTGGAGGGAATTTGAAGAGGGCAGCGGCCGCAACGGTAATGTCGTCGTAACGCTGCTCAGCGATGCAATCCTGTGTGGTCCAGGCGGGCAGGTAAGCCCGGACCCTTTATACCTTCTTGGGACTAAGCCCGAGAAAGCTTTCCTGAAGGTGCGTCTGGCGGGAGGTTTTAACCGGAAGTGGGAACTGCCCTTGCCCCAGGCTCTAGCGCTCCAGGCCGGCAGTGTTTTTGTATACCGGGCAAACGAGATAGACGAGAAATATTTAACGAAGGTAATCAAAGAGGGTGTCGGCGAACGCCGCGTCGAGGGATTCGGCCGCCTGGCGGTTAACTGGCCCGCCTGGGAAAAATTACTCCGCCGGGAAGCAGGTAAAAAAGATGACTCGACCACCGTTGGCGAACTTGCTCCGGAAAGCCGGTTGCTTGCGGAAAGAATGGCCGAAAGGTTGTTGCGGAACCGTTTAGAAGAAAAATTAATGCAGGCGGTCAACCAGTTAGCAATCGGCGGGTACAGCCCCAGCAACGCTCAGCTCTCCCGGCTTCGCCTCGCCGTCCGCCAGGCCTGGCGGGAGAACGATAAGGGTTGTCTTGTCCGGTATCTGGACCGGTTGCGCCGGCCAGCCAGGGAACAATTGGAGAAGGCGCGGGTTGGAAATAAACCGATGCTTGAATGGCTGCGGGAGGATGTTTCACGAGATCTTATCTGGGAGGAATATATCTGTCTTCAACCCGGCGAAATTCCGGCGGTGGCCGGGATCAAGGCGGACGCCGAGACTTTAAAAATCGAGTATACAATGCGTTTGCTCGAAGGCCTGCTGAAAAAAGAGATCAGGACAAAAAGAGTGGGAGGCGGTGGTAAGTGACGGCCCGGTGGCTTAAACCGCGAGGGGAGATTGAACGAATTGTGGTCAGGGGAAATCTTGTTCTGGAAACGCCGGCTCATCTGGGCGGCGGCGATGCAGAAAGTCCTACCGATATGCCGCTTCTGCTCGATCCCCTGGAGAGGCGGGCGCTTTTGACCGGCGCCTCCATTGCCGGGGCGCTGCGCGCCTACCTGCGCGCCTGGGAGTTTGGTTACGGGCCGCCGGAGGAGGATCCGCCCAGATCGCTTGCCGCGCAGCTTTTCGGCGTAGTTACGGGAGAAGACGTAAGTTATGAAAGTCCTCTTTTCGTGGAAGACAGCCTTAGCGATACTTTACCGGAAGTGGAGATTAGGGATGGGGTGGCAATTGATCCCTTCACCAGGACAGCCGAAAAAAAGAAAAAGTTTGACGTGGAATTACTGGTTGCGGGTACAACCTTCCCGTTAACTTTCGAGCTACGGGTACTCCAGGAGAGAAAAGCGGAGTTGCTAAACGCCCTGACCGTGGCGCTGGGAGGGCTGGAGCGAGGCGAGATCAGCATCGGCAAGCGGAAGCGGCGCGGATACGGACGGTGCCGGGTGGAGAAGTGGGAAGTATGCTGTTATGACCTTACCATTCCTGAGGGATTGATTTCCTGGCTGGCGGGAGAAGAGAGCGAAAAAAAGGAAGGAACAGCTATTGGACAGCTGCTCGGAGTGGCTGATTCTCAGTTGCCGCCGGACAGGCGCAGGCATTTTACCCTGAAGGCAACTTTTTCCCTCGACGGTTCGCTGCTAATTCGTTCTGAACCTGGTGAGCCGGATGCTCCCGATATGATTCACCTGCATTCGAAACGGAGGGGGAAAAGTGAACCAGTACCGGTTTTAAGCGGGACCAGTTTGGCCGGGGCGCTGCGGGCCAGGGCTTTGCGCATTGCAAAGACCGTTTTATCTGAAGAAAAGGCCGCTGAACTGATTGCGGACATGTTTGGGCCACGATATAAGGATGAAAACGAGAGGCGGCAATTAAAAGCAAGCCGGTTACTGGTAGGGGAAACGGTAATTAGCGAACCGCGGGAACTGGTCCAGAGCCGGGTCAAAATCGATCGCTTCACCGGCGGGTCCTTCCCTGCCGCGCTTTTTAGCGAACAGCCCGTTTTTGGAACGGTGCAGACGAAAGTAACAATCGAACTTTGCCTGCTCCAGCCGAAAGAACATGATATTGGCTTACTCCTGCTGCTTTTAAAGGATTTGTGGACGGGGGATCTTCCCGTGGGCGGCGAGGCAGGGATTGGGCGAGGGCGCCTGCGCGGCTTTTGGGCGAAGGCGGAGCTTGTTTGCCATGGTGCACAGAATGAAAAATGGGAATTTGTTCAGAATGGGGGCAAACTAAGCGTTAGCGGGGATGTGGAGCGCCTGGAAGCTTTTGTCCGGGCTTTGGGGGAGGAAGAAAAAAGTGAGATTAGTGAATAAGCCGTACAGAATTTTACAGATCTCTCTGGAAAATTTTGAAAAGGACCCGGGAGGCTGGTTTTGTAAACAGAATACAGGTGTAAAGGCCTGGTTGCTGGTGCATGCTGATGATGGCATAATTTGGGGCGAGATCCGGGGCGGGCAGCTTATCACGGCGCGGGAAATTTTCGGAGAAAAAGCGGCGCCGCTGCTGCGAGCACAGACGATCCAGCAGGCGCGTCTTTTCGGGCCGGAGGCTGAAATTCGCGTTTGGCGCGAGGAAAATTCTTTTCGGGCCTGTCGCATCGAAGACGAACCGGGTGGAAAAATGGAAAGTTTCGATGAAGATCACTTCCTTTGGGGGACAAAGTGCCTTGAACAGCGTAACGGTTTCACCCGTGTGGCCGAAGGAGCCCGGGGTTTTGTTCAGGCCGTGCCCCTTGTTGTACCGGATGAAGCTTTTGATGCCGAAGCTTCTGCCCTGCGTCACGGACATCATCCTTTGCGACTGGGTGTACGCCACTATATCGAATATGATCCGGACGGGCAGGCTTATATCTCTTTAAGCCGGCTGACCGGCATCTGGTACGAGAAGATCGGGGGTTGATAAAAAATGTATCCACAGCATTCCAATCCTACAAGGCCTGACCGGGTGGCCTGCGCCCCCTACAATTTCATTCCGCTGCCGGAAAAGATTGTTGTGGTTGATCCGAAAACACTGCCTGGTCATGATAGCTACGATCCGGATCGATATACCGGCTACATTGAATGTGAGTTGATTACCAAATCCCCGCTTTACACCCGGTGTGCGCTGAATCCGGACTTTTTCCGGCAGTGGGGGGAAACGCCCTTGCACGAATTGCCCGAAGAAAAGAAAAAAGAAAAGGCCCAATTTTTCCATATCGACGACGCATATCACCCGGTTATTCCCGGCAGCAGCCTCCGCGGGATGGTGCGGTCACTGGTTGAAATTGTAAGTTACGGGAAGGTTCAGTGGGTAGCCGGGGAGCCCTTGGTTTTTCGTGCAGTTGGAGATACCAGTTCACTTGGTAGATTGTATCGAAGCCGATTCATGAAAGAAATGTCAAAAGACCATTTTAGTTTCCTTATTCAAGCAGGATATTTGGTTAAAAAAAGGGGACAATGGTTTATTGTTCCTGCTCAAGATGTTAAAGGTACAACCTTTGGTCGTATAGAGTTAAATGATATCCCCAAGGGGTTGCAAAAATGGAGTGGGTGTCCCAATGCAGAAATCATTTATGCAGAGCTTGAACCGGTAAAAGCCCATCTTCATAACAAGGAAAAACATCCAGTAAAACTGAATTATGCGAAGGTAAAACGTGCTTCTAACAAACCTGAGCAGGGTTTACAAGAGATGATTCTGGTTAAATCCGGATCAATGCCCAATAAACATCTTGGATTTGTTTTTGCCTTGCCGGATAATAACAAACCGCGCATACCCATTCCCGAGGAAATGGTTCTGGCCTACCGCAACCAGGTTACCCAATTTCAAGAGTCACTCCTTGGAAAAGATGGGGCTTTGCGTGAGAATCAGCCGGTGTTTTATCTGTTAGAAAACAATGAGTTACTGTTTTTCGGCCATACGATGATGTTCCGCTTACCTTACCCGAATTCTGTCAAAGATTTTATTCCGGAGCCATTGCGTTTTTCCCCCGATCCCGACCTTGCCGAAGCCATCTTTGGTTTTACACCAGACGAACAGCGCAAAAATGGCTACGCCGGGCGCGTCTTTTTTACTGACGCAAAATTCGTCGCTGCCCGCGATGGAGTTTTTTATTCGGATGAGCCATTAACTCCAAAAGTGCTGGCGGCGCCCAAGCCCACCTGCTTTCAGCACTACCTTGTGCAGGACAGGGATAATGGCCACGATCCGGACAATAAAGCAACCCTGGCCCATTACGGCACACCTGCACCTTCGGAGGTGGTTATCCGTGGCCACAAGCTGTACTGGCATAAAGGTAATGTTGATCCTACGGAAATTGTCAACAATAAGGATGTTAGTGAATCGCAGTTGACTCTCATCAGGCCCGTTAAACCAGAGACGACCTTTAATTTTCGCATATATTTCGAGAATCTGGCTGATGTTGAATTGGGTGCTTTGCTCTGGGTGCTCAACGTGCCGGAAAACTGCTGCCACAAGATCGGGATGGGTAAGCCCCTCGGCATGGGAGCGGTAAAAATCAAGCCGTCTCTTTTTGTAACCAGCCGAAAAGAACGGTACAGCAGATTGTTTGCAGATAGCCATGAATGGCACGAAGCTACGAAAAAGATCGATGATTTTAGGAAGTTTACTCGAGTGTTTGAAGATTATATGCTGGAGCAGCTCAAAGAATATATTGGCGAAAGCAAGATTTTTACTGATATTCCGAGAATCAAAATGCTTCTTCGGATGTTACAATGGCCAGGCCATCCGAAAGAGTGGATCCGTTACATGGAAATAGAAGGTTCCAGGGGAAATGAATACAGGAACAGGCCGGTTTTGCCCGATCCTTTGCACATCGCGGGATGTAATTCTTTTTCTTCTGGGGAGTCGCAAAAAAAGAAAAAGGATCTTCGGGGGAAAGAGAAAATTAGCAGACCAGCAGTATCATCAGGCGACCCGGGTGGCGGAACAACTATGGCGGCGGCTTTTGAAAGGGCGAGAAAAAGAAAAGAAACCCGGTGAGTTTGTTTGAATATGGGGACGATGAGGCGAAAATGGAACAAGGCTGGTGATCCCTTGCCCCGGGAAGTTTTGCCGGCCACCCCCGGCTCCGAACCCCAGGTGGTTACGCCGGTTTCCGACCTCCTCTGCCGCCAGGGTTTTCATCCGGCGGAAGTTGTCGTTTTCCACCCCGACCCCGCCAGGGAACCCGCCCGCTCCGCCGTTTTGCGCCTGCAGCAAAAATAACCGGAGTTTTTGCGCCGGCTTCGGATCAGCCGGAATGGTGTTGGAGGCAGAGGCAGGAATATTTTTTCCCCCGGAGAATAAGATAATTAACTTTATATGGATCTAGTCTGGGGCAGGTCTTTTAACCGGATCCGGGGCAACAGGGGACGGACGACGCAGCCAGGGCCTTTTATTTGACGAGAAAGCCTGAGGAGCAGCAGGGGTTTGACCCGGTTTCGGACGCGGTAATCCGGAAGTAAACATAATGCGGATGGTTTCGCATCCTTGCAGGACGGTTTCGGTAAAAGGGGTGGGTTTAATTGTCGGCCGGCAAAGAAAAGGGGCCGCTTTCCGGGGGCGAACAGCGGGCAAACTTAAGCGTAGAACCAGAACCGCGCCAGGACGATGGTTTAAACGGCGCTGAATTGCCGCGCTTTGAACAGCCAAGTCTTTTTGGCGAAGACGAACCAGCCGCCCCTCCGGAAGAAAGTTTGCGCGCCGAAGAGGCGCAAGCAGGGGCCCGCGGGCAGAAAAAGGTGGTCCGGCAAAAGTTGTCCAGAGAAGAAAGAGAAAAGGCCCGGCAGAAATTTCTCCGCCTGGAAGGCGGTCCGGAAAGCGCCCCCCAAAACGTTCCTCAAAGCGCCCCCCAAAGCGCCCCGGAAACGTTTTCCAAAAGCGCCTCCCCCGCCCGGGAGAGCCTTCGTCCCCGGGGGGAAAGCCGGGAAGAAAGACCGCCGGTAAAAGTGACTTTCTTTCCGGAAGAAGACGCGGCCGTTTTAAACCTGGCCGAAAGCGGCGCCGCTTCGCCGGCCGCCGACCTTTACCTGCACCGGCAGGCACTCGGTCTGCTCCTTTCCCCCGGTTTTGAAACCCTCCTTTCCGTCCAGGCGGCCCGGGACATCCAGCTGCTGGACTACCAGCTGGCCACGGTGCGCCACGTTTTAAAGCACCTGCGCGGCCGGGCGCTTTTGTGCGACGAGGTCGGCCTGGGGAAAACCATCGAAGCGGGCCTGATCATGATGGAATACCTCCTGCGCGGCCTGGTCCGGCGCGTCCTGGTCCTGACCCCGCCTTCCCTGGTGGAACAGTGGCGCCTGGAGATGCAGACCAAATTTAACCTGGATTTTATCACCTACGATGCGCCCCTTTTCAAATCCACCCCCCGCCCCTGGGCGGCCTTCCCTTACATCATTGCCTCCCTGGACACGGCCAAAAGGGAACCGCACCGGAGCATGGTGCTGGAACCGGCTTACGACCTGGTGATTGTGGACGAGGCGCACCACCTGAAAAAGCAGACCACCCAGGCTTACCAGCTGGTCAGTCGGCTTAAAAAGAAATACGTCCTGTTCCTGACCGCCACCCCGGTGGAAAACGACCTGGAAGAATTGTTTAACCTGATCACTTTACTGCAGCCCGGTCAGCTGGAAACGGCTTCCTCTTTCAAGCGGAAATACATCACCCGCGGAGATCCGCTCAAACCAAAAAACACGGAGGAATTGAAAAAGCTGGTGCGCGAAGTAATGGTGCGCAACCGGCGCAGTGAAACCGGCGCCATCACCGCCAGGCGCCACGCCGAGGTGGTGGAGGTGGACTTGACGCCGGAAGAAGCGGCCTTCTACCGGCGGCTGACTTCCTTTGTGCGCGGCCATTACACTCCGGAAGCGGCGAAATTGTCCGGCGGCGTGAATCAGTTTGTTTTAAAGACCCTTCAGCGGGAGGTGGGCAGCAGCATCGAAGCGGTGCTGCCCACCCTGCAAAAAATGGCCGCCAACGAAGAAAATCCCCCTTCTTTGCGCCGCCTGCTGAAAACTCTGGCCGGCCAGGCCGGGGAAGTGCCCCGCCGGGCCAAGGCCGAGGCCCTGGTTCGCCTGCTCAAAAAAATCCCGGCCAAAGTCGTCGTGTTTACCTGCTTCCGCGAAACCCTGCATTTTTTGGCCGCCCTTTTAGAGCGGGAAGGGTTGAGCGTGGCCCGGCTGCACGGCGGGATGCGGCGGGCCGAAAAGGAAGCGCAGGTGCAGGCCTTTGCCGGCGGCGCCCGCGTCCTGGTCTCCACCGAAACGGGGAGCGAAGGGCGTAACCTGCAGTTCTGCAACGTGCTCGTCAACTACGACCTCCCCTGGAACCCCATGCGCATCGAGCAGCGCATCGGCCGCCTGCACCGCCTGGGGCAGACAAAGGACGTTTACATCTACAACCTGTCGGCGGCCGGGACGGTCGAAGCCTATCTCCTGGAACTGCTGGACGCCAAAATCAACATGTTCCAGCTGGTGGTGGGGGAGCTGGACATGATTTTGGGCAACCTGCGCGAGAAAAAGGATTTTGAAGACATCGTCATGGACATCTGGGCCGGGGCGGCCGACGAGGCAACCCTGCAGGCCGGGCTGGCGGAACTGGGCGAAAAGCTCGCCGCGGCCAAAGAGCACTACCTGGCGGTAAAGGAACTGGACGACCGGCTGCTGGGTGAATTACTCCCGGAAAAAGATTAATTCCCGGAACCTGGAGGTGGGGAGCCGATGCTGTCTTCTGCAATGTCTTCCGCAAAGCCGGGTTTGCGCCCGTTTGTCACCGCCTGCCTGGAGCGGGCCGGAGCCGTCCTGGAGGAAACCGGTTTTGAGCTGGTGGAAGCGCTTTTGCCGGAGGAGTTGCACCACCTGCAAGACCGGGATCATCTTTTGCTGGCTTTTGACTACGAGGTGGCCCGGGAAAATCCGGAAGCAATCTTTCTTACTTACGGCAGCCCCCTTTTAGACAGGTTGGCCAGACTGGCCGCAAGTTACGGCCGCTATACGGTTCTTTACGGTCCGGAGGCGGGTTTTAAGCAGGCGGCGTGGTTGGAGCGGGAGATTGCCGAAAAAATTGAGTTTGTGCGCTGCCGCCCGCCCAGGGTCGTCCGCCAGTGGCTGGAAGCGCACGTCTTCCGGGGCTTTTTCTTCCGGGCGGTGTTTCGTTCTCACGAAAAAACCGAAGAACTGCTGGAGATTGTGGTGGACGGGTCCACCGGCCTGGTGGCGCCCGATTTTGCCGGCTGGTGGGCAAACGTGGTGGCGGCCGGGGAGCCCGCCTGGCAGTTGCCGGAAGCGCCCGTTCTTCCCCTGGCGGACCTGTACCGGGCGGCCTGCCGGGAAGCGGAAAGGCAGGCCAGGGAGCGGGCCTTTGCCCTGCAGGAGCAGGCCAAGGGCCGGCTGGCCCGGGAAATGGCCAGGGTGACCGGGTATTACACCCGGATGATCCGGGAAATCGAACATAAGCTGGCGGCAACCGGCGACGAGGCCAAAAAGGAGCGCCTGGTCAAGCAGCTGGCTGCCGTGGAGGCCGACCGGCAGCGCCGGGAAAAGGATACCCTCGACCGTTACGCCGTGGAAGCGGAGCTGTACCTGGACCACCTGGTGGACTACCGCCTGCCCCTTCTGCACGTCGGGCTGGAAGTGCAGCATAAAAAGCAGGTCTTGCCGGCGGCCGTATTGTACAATCCCTTCGCCCACCGCCTGGAAACGCCCGTCTGTCCCCTGTGCGGCCGGCCTTCCCCGCGCCTGCTTCCGGACGGTGAAAACCGGCTGGTCTGTGTCCGTCACGGGGCATAAAAA
>JAIMBK010000059.1 GCA_023511535.1 Armatimonadota bacterium | reverse complement strand
TGGTTTTATCCGGAACGTTTTAAAGATGTTAATCCTGAGCAGATTTACAGTGAGTATTTTGAGAAGTGGCTGGGCGCTACTTATAAGGGAAAGCATGCCTATCCGGCTGTGTAAATAGGAGGAAGGTAGTGTTTGAAAGGATGAGCAGCGCGAACTAATTGAAAAGTTTTACCAGTTAAAATACACCGGTGGGTCATGGGGTTACCCAAAACCGCAGTGATCTTAAAAGACTAAAGAAAGGAGAAGGGGCAGTGCAGAGATTTTTAAAAAGCGCCGCCATTTTGACCGCTCTTCTGTTACTTTCTTTGCCAGGCGCCGGCTGCCGGGAAAGCCAATCCCCGGGCGCTACGGAAAAGGCCAAAAAAATAACCGTCACCGATTCTTACGGCCGGCAGGTGGAAGTGCCTTCACCGCCCGGGAAGATCATCAGCCTTAATCCCAACGTCACCGAAATGCTTTATGTACTGGGCATGGGGGATAAAATTACAGCCCTTTCCGACGGCCAGCGGTTCCCTCCGCAGGCAAAAGAGAAACAGACAGTGGGGCCGACTTTTACTCCGAACGTAGAAAAGATCGTTGCTCAGCGTCCCGACCTCGTCTTTGCTTACGGCCCTTCAGGGGGCCCGGCGCTCAAGAAGGAACTGGCTGAACAAATCGATGCGGCCGGTATCCCCCTGGTTTACCTTGACCTTTACAAGCCCAGGAGTTTTGCCTCTGATCTGCGCACCCTCGGCAAGATCGTGGGCCGGGAAGCGGAAGCGGAAAAATATGTGGCTTTGGTTGAAAAATATTCCCGGCTTGTTGAGGAGCGCCTGCAGAAAGTCAGGCCGGAGGAACGGGTAAAAGTTTACCTGGAAGGGCGGACGGGCGATTATGTGACTTACGCCCAGGGCAGCGGCGGCGATGAGCGGATCGCCCTGGCCGGCGGGGCAAACATTGCCGCCAACGAACCCGGCCGTTATCCCAAAGTAAGTGCCGAATGGGTGCTCGCGCAAAACCCCCAGGTAGTAATTAAAGAAGTTCTGCACACGAACATCCCGATGGGTTATGGAATTACGGACCCCGGTAGACTAGAAGAAATGCGCCAGACCATCATGAAGCGGCCGGGTTGGGAAGGGCTGGATGCCGTAAAGAAAGGGCGGGTGTACCTTATCTCTACCGAATTGAGCGGTTCGCCCCGGGATGTGGTCCTTCTGTGCTACTACGCCAAATGGTTTTATCCCCGGCTTTTTGCCGATCTCGACCCGGCGGCTGTTCACAGGGAGATCCTGGAAAAGTTCTATAATTTAGAGTTTAAAGGGATTTGGGTTTACCCGTAAAAATAATTTTGCTTGTTCAAAGATCATCGAATGAATTTACGCTGCGGCATGAGGAATTAAGTGGAGAGGAGCGGGGCTGGCATGGATCTGCTGGCAGGAATGAGCGGCCCGGCGGAAAAAAATTTACCGGCCGTGAAGGCGGCTTACTCCCGGTACACCGGCCGCAAGGTGCTTTTGCTGATTGTTTTGCTCGGGGTGCTTTTGCTGGGGATACTTTATTCAACCGCCGTGGGCGCTGCCGGGATTAGCGGCAAAGACGTGATCGGGGCCATTCTTGCGCGCTGGGGATTAAAAGTTTTTCCGGCCAGTGAACTGGCCCAAACGGTGGTCTGGCAGCTCCGCCTGCCCCGCGTTTTTCTGGCCGTGCTCACCGGGATGAGCCTGGCCGGAGCCGGGGCGGTGATGCAGGGGGTGCTGCGGAACCCGCTGGTTTCTCCCTATACTTTAGGTCTTTCCAGCGGGGCGGCCTTTGGCGCGGCGATGGCCATTGTGCTGGGCACGGGGCTGCTGGGGGGGAGCTATTTGGCCCTTTCCAAGTGGTTAATTGTGACCAACGCCTTTATTTTTGGTGCTTTGACCATGGTTCTGGCTTATCTCCTGGCTACTTTTAAAGGATTGGCGCCGGAGGTCCTGGTGCTGGGAGGGGTGGCGATCGGCTACCTCTTCCAGGCCGGTGTCTCTCTTTTAAAGTATATTTCCAACCACGAAGCGCTAAGAGAGCTGGTAGTGTGGTTAATGGGGGGTTTTTGGGGGGCAAACTGGCAAACCGTAGGGTTGGTGGCCCCCGTAGTCTTTGGCTCTATTGGCGGGCTGCTTTATTTTGCCTGGGACTTAAACGTGCTGGGGGCCGGCGAAGAAGTGGCGGCAAACCTGGGGGTAAATGTGAGCCGGGTGCGCCTTTTCACCCTGGGGCTTTCTACCCTGGTGGCCTCGGCGGCAGTGGCCTTTACCGGGATCATTGGCTTTATCGGCCTGGTTTCGCCCCATATCTGCCGGATGCTCATCGGCAGCGACAACCGCTTTCTCATCCCTTCTTCCTGCCTGATGGGAGCGGTGCTGTTACTGTTTTCCGATACCCTGGCCCGGACCGTCATCGCGCCTACCGAACTGCCGGTGGGAATCATCACCGCCCTCATGGGTTCGCCCTTTTTCATTTACCTGCTCATTAAGAAAAAGCGGCAGTGGTGGGGATAACGGCAGGAAGTTCTTGTCCGCCTGGCGAAATGAGAGGGGGAAGGATAAAATGCTCTTTCAGATCAAAGGAGTTTGTTTTTCTTACGGCAGCGTGCCGGTATTGGAAAACGTGACTTTTAATGTCCAGTCCGGGGAGATGCTGGGCATTGTAGGGCCGAATGGTTCGGGCAAAAGCACCCTTTTGCGCTGTCTGGCCAGGGTATTAAAGCCCCGGGTGGGGACGATTTTTCTGGATAGGAAGAATCTGGCCGACTTGCGGGGCCGGGAAGTGGGGCGCTGTTTGGGGTACGTGCCTCCGCCGGGCACGGGGCAGGCGTTTCCCTGTACCGTGCTGGAGACGATTCTCCAGGGACGCCGGCCCCACCTCACCTGGGGGGTGGGGGAGCGGGACCTGGTGGTGGCTTCCCGGGCGCTGGACTACCTGGGGCTGACTGATCTGGGAGACCGACAACTCGGCGAGCTTTCCAGCGGCCAGCGGCAGAAAGTGTTCATCGCCCGCGCCCTGGCTCAGGAACCGGTTGTTTTTCTACTGGATGAACCGACGGCCACGCTGGATGTGCGCTACCAGCTGGAAGTTCTGGCCCTTATGCAGGAATTGGCCAGAAGTCACCAGCGGCTGGTGGTGGTCGTTTTGCATGACTTAAACCTGGCTGCCCGTTACAGTGATCACCTGATCCTCTTGCACGAAGGGCGCATTTTTGCCGCCGGCGCGCCGGAAGCAGTGCTTTCCCCTGAAAATATCCGGACTGTTTACGGCGTGGAAGCGGTGGTGGCGAAAAACAGGTGGGGACTGCAGATAACGCCCGTGGCGCCGTTAAACGGACCGGCGAACGGGGATATTCTCGAAGGAAAAGAAATGGCCGGAAAAACTCTGGCTGTCCAGGCGTAGGTAGATGTGCGTGTGGCGGAGTACCCCGGGGATTACAGGAGATATGATCAAAGAAAGGATGATTAACGTCTTCCTGGTCAGGACAGCTTTTCTGTTGTGTCTTTAAGCGGCAGTTTGCCTGTTAGCCCGCCGGCTTTTCCCGCAAGATCTCCTTAATTTTTGTTAGCCAGGCAAAAACACGGCCGGGGCCGGTTTACAGAAAAGGTTTCGTTTAAAAAGGGATGTGTGGCAAGCCCCGGACTTTGCAATTTGGGGTTGGTTGCCAGGATAAGGATCAGCTAAAGGGGGTGGTGGTTGTTTATGAAGCAGGGCGGCGTTTTCCCGGCTGCTTTTGCTGAGGCGGGCCGGACCCAAAAAGGAGCGGCCCTGGCGGTGCGGGGGCTGGTTAAACGCTACGGTTCAATTACAGCGGTGGATGGCATCAGCTTTACCGTCCGGTGGGGCGAAATTTTTGGCCTGCTCGGCCCGAATGGCGCCGGCAAAACCACCACCATCCGCATGCTCATCACCCTGACCAGGCCGACGGCCGGCGAGCTGTATGTGGCCGGTCATCCGGTGAACGGCAACCCGGTGGCGGTGAAGCGTTGTATAGGGGTGGTGCCCCAGCAGAACAACCTGGAGCGGGAATTGACCGGGCGGGAAAACCTTTTGCTGCATGCCCTGTTGCACAGGGTACCGCGCGGCGAGCGGGAGCGGCGCATTGAGGAGTTGTTGGCATATGTGGGCCTGTCTTCCCGGGCCGGGGACCGGGTGCAGTACTATTCGGGCGGGATGGCCCGCCGCCTGCTCATTGCCCGGGCCCTGCTGCACCATCCGCCCATCCTCTTTCTGGACGAGCCGACCATTGGCCTGGATCCGCAGACCCGCCGCCGCATTTGGGATCTGATCCAGCTGCTGAACCGGGATGGGGTGACCGTCCTGCTGACCACGCATTACATCGAAGAGGCGGAAAGCCTCTGCCACCGGGTGGGCATCATTGACCGGGGTCATTTGATTGCCCTGGGTACGCCGGCGGAGTTAAAAGAGAGGCTGGGGAATTACTGCGTGGAATTTTTAAACGAACAGGGCACCGAGCGGCATTTCTTCGCCACCCGGAGCGAAGCAAAGGAATACGCTGCCGTTTCGGCCAGCTATGCCGACCTGGTGAACTGGTTTACCCTGCGGCGTACCCACCTGCGGGTACTGGATGAATACCTTTTGGCCCCTATTTCGAACCGTTCGCTTTTAATCGGGCACGTATTGGGGGCGGGAATCAAGGGTTTTCTTACTTCCCTGGTAGTGTTTTTGACCGCGTCTTTGTTGGTCGGGGGTTTTCAGTTTTCCGTCCTCTGCTTTATCCAGTTATTAATCATTTGCCTGACCTTTGCCTGTCTGGCCGTGGCCGTGGCCATGGTGGCCGGGGGAGATAAAGATACCCTGATGTTCACCAACCTGATTGTGTTTCCGATGACCTTTTTCTGCGGCACCTTTTTCCCGGTGGAGCAATTGCCCGGCATGCTGGGGCATTTGAGCTGGGGTCTCCCCCTGACGGCGGCCACCTATAACCTGCGCGCTCTTGTTTTGACCGGCACCGGTCGGCTTTGCTGGTTTTTCCAGAGCCTGGGCTGGCTGGCCGGCCTGTACATGACGGCTTATTTGCTCTTAAAGTGGCGGCGGGAAGATTAAATGGGACAGCGGCTATTGAGGGTGGTGATGTTAATTGCCCGCTCCTGCAAAGCAAACAGTCAAACGGCAAGAGCCATTTGAAGTTTCGCCCGGGTTTAAACTCAGGCCCGCTAAAGGTACAACTACCGCTTCCAGTGGTGTTCCGGTAACCACTGGCGGGGTAAAGGTGAGTTGCTTTTTACCCCCCTGGTACCCAATTATCTGGGAAGAAATGATCTACTGGCGGAGCAAGTTCTGGCTCTACCTGGCCACCTACATGCTTTCCCCCCTGCTCTTTTTACTTTCCTTTGGTTTCGGGGTGGGGCGGCGGCTGCAGATGATTATGCCCGGCGGGATGAGCTACCTGGACTTTTTAGTCCCGGGCGTGGTGGCCCTGGCCTTGTTTAATAACGGGGTGACTTCCGTAACAATCCGGATGTTTTATACGCGCCTTTTCTGGCAGAGTTTCGAGTCCTACCGTCTGGCCCCGGTGAGCAATTTTTCTCTTTGCCTGGGCTATACCCTGGCCGGCGCCATGCGCGGCCTTTTTGCCGGTCTGGTTGTTCTTTTCATGGTGTTTTTGCTCGTGCCCTCATTAAGGCCAAACGGAAATTTCGCCGTCGCGATGCTCCTGGCCTCCTTTTGTTTCGGTGCTTTTGGCGTGCTCATCGGCCTGTGCCTGCGCTCCTTCGACGATCAGGCCCTGGTCAGTGAATTTATCTTTGTCCCCGTTACCTTTTTAAGCGGCACCCTGATCCCCGTGGAACGCCTGCCCGGCTTTTTACAACACCTGGTCTGGCTTTTTCCCCTCACCCCGGCGGCGGAATTGCTGCGCGCCACCCTGGCCGGGAACGGGTTCAACGGGCAGTTGGCGGCGGTGCTGGGGGGATGGACCGTTGTTTTCTTTGCTCTGGGCTGGCTCAAGCTGAAAATGCTGGATGGTTGAATTTAAGGGGTGCTTCCGAAAGAAATATGATTTGCTGCATCTGAAACCCTGATTTTGCGAAGATTTCGGCCCCTACAGGAGGGGGGGTAATGCTGATGACGTAAGGATGATGAATATTAAGGAATTCAGATAAGTTTGTTTCGGAAGCATCATTTAAGGTAAGGAGGGTTAGCTGATGACCGATTGGGAGAAAGCAATCGCCTTTCACGGACACCCCTGCTGCCTGCTGGCCATTGGGTACCGGGCAACAAAAGTTGCGCTGGAAAAACTGGAGATCAAAGAACCCGGCCACGATCTGGCGGCTGTAGTGGAGAATCGGACCTGTGCCGCCGACGCCGTACAGGTGATTGCGGGCTGCACTTTCGGGAAGAAAAACTTTATTTACAGGGACAACGGCAAATACGTTTTCACTTTTGCCCGGCCGGGAGAGCGGCGGGCATTGCGGGTTAGCTTAAAGGCGGGGCTGCTGAACAGGGAAGGGGATGACTTCGTGATCCTTATGGAAAAGGTAGCCAACGGTGTTGCCACCGAAGAGGAACAGGAAGAATTTTACCGCCGTCAGGAACCCCTGATGAAATACATTCTGGAAGGACCGGCGGAAGAAATTTTTGAAGTCCGGTTTGCGGACTTGAAGCCGGCCCTTCCAGAGCTTTGCTTGCGCATGGTTCGCTGTAGCCGGTGCGGCGAGGAAGTAATGACCGGTTCTGCTGTCTTTGCGGGGGAGCAGGTTGTGTGCAAGGATTGCCTGGGGGACTTATAATGCCCGTGGCGGTTAAATTAACGGGTGGGAGCAAATGACCGGGAAAATAAAGCTTCTCATTCTGCTGGTTACCGCCGACTGCAACCTGCGCTGCGTTTATTGCTACGCCCGGGGAGGCGAAGGCAAAGAACACATGCCCTGGGAGGTGGCCCGGCGGGCGGTGGATTACGCCGCCGCCCGGAGCCGCTCTTTTAAAATCCAGTTTTCCGGCGGCGAGCCGCTCTTCAACCTGCCCCTGGTTAAAATGGTGGTGAATTACGTCCGGGAACGCCGCCTCCCGGTTGCCTTTCAGCTGCAGACCAACGCCACGCTGGTTACTCCCCGTGTCGCCCGGGAATTAAAAGACCTGGGCGTGGCGCTGGGGGTAAGCCTGGACGGCCCGCCGGAAATAAACGACCGGTTGCGCCCTTCTGCCGGGGGTGGCGGTTCTACGCCGGATGTGCTCAAGGGGTTGCAGAATCTGGCTGCCGAAGGGATTAAAGTCGGCCTGACGGCGGTCCTGACCGGGACCAGTACGCCGGGGCTGAGCCGCCTGGTGGAATTGGCCGCCTACCTGGGGAATGTCTACGGGATTTCCTTGGATTTATTGCGCCCGGTGGGCAGGGGCGGCGAAGGAGGGGTAAGCCCGCCGGATCTGGATTTGCTGGATCGGTCTGTCCGGGCGGCGTTTTACCGGGCAAAGGAAATCGCCGGGTGGGGCGGGCCGTTGATCCGGTTTCGGGAGGTGGAGAGATTGAGCTACCAGTTGCGGCGGGGGTTGGCCAGGCGGCACTACTGTTCCGTTACCGCGGGGCAGTCACTGGCCGTACTGCCCGACGGTTCAGTGTACCCCTGCGCGTCTTTTGGCGGTCTGCCCGAGTTTTGCCTGGGCCGGATCACGGAAGAGGGGTTTTCCCTGGCCGAAACGCTGGCCAAAATACCCTCCCTGAACCGGACGGTAGAGGAGGTGGCCGGCTGCCGGGATTGCCCGGACAGACTCTTGTGCGGCGGCGGCTGCCCGGCCCGCGCTTATGCCTATACGGGGCGGGTGGACCGGGTTTACGCGGGAGATTGCCGGTTGAGGAAAATCTACCTGGACCTCGGCAGAAAATGGCCTGACTGAATGGCTAAGCCCCCGGCTATACCGGGGTGAATTGCAAAGGCTATGCCGAAGTATTGAAGAGAGACCCCGGCTCTTTTCGCCCCGGATCACGAAGCGCGCTGCAAAAATTTTGTTGACAGACACTGGTTGTCCGGTTATAATACATTAAACAATTGAATAGCCTTTTTTTGGAGACGGGTGCCCTTTTTCGGGTTAAAAGGGAAGTCAGTGCAAATCTGACGCGGTCCCGCCACTGTAAATGGGGAGCGCCCACTGATGAGCCACTGGGGTAAGCTCAGTATTTGCCGTAAATGCCCGGCGCCGGTATGCCGGGGGATCCGTTCCAGAGCCAGACGAGATGGGTTTTCGAAAGCTGCATCTACTGAGTGTTCCTGGGAAGGCGTGGGGAAGCGAGGAACCATGAGCCAGGAAACCTGCCTGTTTTCGGTTCGTTAAGCCACCTACGGTCGATAGGGAGGTGAAGCATGTTCAAAACCTCTGCGCCAGGTGGCAGAGGTTTTTAATTTCAATTCTCTGGGTTCTCTGGAGCTGAATCAGGCTTGAAAAGAAGTGAGGCGATCTGGTTGAACCCCCGCGTGGTGATTGCCGGGGTGCAGAGCGGGGTGGGCAAAACGACCGTGGCGACCGGCCTGATGGCTGGTTCCGCAAATTTCCCAGGCGCTGGCCCTGGGCTACCGGGACGTCGTTTTCACCCCCGGCCGCCGCACCGAGCAGTGGGCTGTCGAAAAATACGGGCTGCCGGCGGGCGCGGTCGTTTTTGAGAGGGGAAATTCTGGGGCTGGATGAAGGGGCCCGGGAAAGCGGGAAGACGCTGGGATGGAAAGGATTAAAGTAATCGGCGTCGGGCCGGGCGGGGAGGATTACCTCCTGCCTGCGGCGCAAAAGGCGCTCCAGGACACCGAGGTGCTGATCGGCGGGAAAAGGGTGCTGGCCTCTTTCAAGAGGCTGGGGAAAAAGGAAATAACGGTTGACGCCCGGCTCGAGCAGATAATTGATTTTATAAAACAGAACCGCCGGAAAAAAATTGCGGTGCTCGTCAGCGGCGACCCGGGCCTGTACAGCCTGCTGGACTACCTGTTAAAACATTTTCCGCCGGACGAGCTGGAGGTAATCCCGGGTTTGAGTTCCGTCCAGCTGGCCTTTGCCCGGGCCGCGCTGACCTGGCAGGGGGCGGCGATTTTCAGCCTGCACGGCAGGGACAAAGAGCGCGTCATGGCCGGCAGCGTTCTTCCGGCAGTTAAAAGCGGGGTGAAAGTGGCCCTTTTGACGGACGGGAGCTTTCCGCCCCAAAAAATAGCGGATTACCTTTTGAGCCATGGCGTGGGCGACAAAAAGATGCTGGTTGGCGAAAACCTCTCCTACCCGGAAGAAAAGTTTATTTCCGCCGGTTTGCCGGAAATGGCGGCCAGCCGGGAACAGTTTGTCAACTGCGTGGTGTTGATCGTTGACGGATAAGACGTGGGGCTACGTTACGCCCGGCATCCCGGACGCCTGGTTTGAAAAAAACGGCGTACCGCTGACCAGGGAAGAAGTGCGCTGCCTGACAATCTGCAAGGCCCGTTTGCAGAGCACCGGCGTAATTTACGACATCGGCGCCGGTACGGGGTCCATTGCCATCGAAGCCGCCCTTTTAGCCGGCGCGGGAAAGGTCTACGCCATCGAAAAAAATAAACGGGCGGGGGAGCTGATCTTGCGCAACGCCGGGCGGTTCGGGGTCAACAATTTACACGTCGTCGTGGGGGAAGCCCCCGAAGCCCTGGGCGGTCTTCCCCTTGCCGATCGCATTTTTGTCGGCGGCAGCGGCGGGCGGCTCAAAGAAATCCTGGCGGCGGCCGCGGAAAAATTAAGAGACGGGGGCCGCCTGGTCGTCAACGCCGTCACCATTGAAACGCTGGCCGCTTCCGTGCAAACGCTGGCCGCGCTTGGGTTTGGGGAGATTGAGACCCTGTGCCTCAACGTCGCCAGGATAGAACCGGCCGGGCAGGCCAGGGTGTGGAAGGGGATGAACCCGGTCTACCTGGTGGCCGGCCAATTGAGAAATGGGATGTGAGTAGTTGGAGATGGGAATTTTAAAATCTCACTTCAGAGGAGTTCCCCATAGGGAACGTTCGTCCCCGCCATTAATCATGAATAATCGATCGAGCGAGTTAAATCTGGAATTCGCTTTAGCGAATTCCTTCTATACCGACATCCGACTTCCGACGACCGAAGATTATTTTCAAGAGAGGAAGTTATTCTGACGTGAAAGGCGTATTTTACGGCGTGGGCGTTGGTCCCGGCGACCCGGAGCTCATTACTTTAAAAGGATACCGGGTTTTGCAGGAAGCGGACGTAATCTGTTCACCTAAGTCGAGTGCTGATAAAGAAGGCGTTGCCCTCTCCATTGTGAGCGAAATAGTCAAGGAAAAAGAGGATAGGGAAATCCTGGAACTTCCCTTTCCGATGACCAAAGACCAGGTGGAACTGGAGCTTTGCTGGGAAAAAGCGGCCAGCCGGATTATTGACCTGCTGCAGGCGGGCAAGAAGGTGGCTTTTATCACCCTGGGCGACCCCACCCTGTACAGCACCTACACATACCTCCTGAAAAAGATCAAAGCGGCCGGTTCCTGGGAAATCGAAACAATCCCCGGCGTGCCTTCTTTTTGCGCCTGCGCTGCGCTGGCCGGCCTGCCGCTGGCGGAGGGGGATGAAAAGCTGGCGGTCATCCCGGCCGTCAAGGACCCGGACTCCCTTCGCTTTGTTCTCCAACACTTTGAAAACGTTATTTTAATGAAGGTAGGCCGCAAATACGCCGAAGTGATCAAGATTTTAGAAGAGCTCGCTTTAAAAGACCGGGCCGTTTTCGCCACCCGCTGCGGACTGCCGGGCGGGAGGGTGGAACGTAATCTCGACCAGGTGGAAATAAGCAAACAAGATTATTTATCGCTGATCATAATCAAATCTTCCTTGAAAACCGGGGATTGAGGATTGGGAATTTAACTTAATTGTTTATTTTCGAGGCAAGAGCATCACGGCGATAAGGCACAGAGGCACAAAGGCACAAAAGAGGCACAAAGGGATTGTATAAACGCCGGGAATATTTTTGTGCCTGGTATTTTCAGGGACTACTTTGCGTGCTTTGCACCTTTACGGTGAATCTATCTTGAGGAGGCCGAAAGTGACCAGGGTTTACTTTATCGGGGCCGGGCCGGGCGACCCGGAGTTGCTGACCGTCAAAGCCGCCAGAATTATTGCCCTGGCGGACGTGATCATTTACGCCGGTTCGCTGGTCAACCGGGAAGTGTTGCGTCACGCTAAAGAGACCGCCCGGATTTACGACAGCGCCGTACTTACTCTGGAAGAGATCATCGCGATCGTGGAAAAGGCGGTGGCGGAAGGAAAAACCGTTGCCCGCCTGCAGAGCGGCGATCCCGGCCTTTACGGAGCCATCGGGGAGCAGATGGAATTGCTCGCCCAACGGGGCATTGCTTACGAAGTCATTCCCGGCGTCAGCTCCTTTGCGGCGGCGGCCGCGCTTCTCAAACGCGAATACACACTGCCGGAGGTTTCCCAGACGGTCATTATCACCCGTCTGGCGGGGCGCACCGGCGTGCCGGAAAAAGAAGAACTTTCCGCCCTGGCCGCGCACCGGGCGAGCATGTGCATTTTTTTAAGCGTCCACCTGATTGACCGGGTGGTGGCGGAGTTAAGGAAGGGCTACCCGCCGCAAACCCCCGTGGCGGTGGTGGCGAGAGCCTCCTGGCCCGACGCGCGGGTGGTGCGCGGGACGCTGGAAAATATCGCCCGACTGGTGAAGGATGAAAAAATTGAGCGCACGGCGCTCATCCTGGTGGGCGACTTTTTGGACACCGCGGGAAAACGCTCGCAGCTCTACGCTCCTGATTTCGCCCACAGCTACCGGGGGAAGCGGTCGTGAGAACGGCCATGCTTGCCCTCACCAGACAGGGAGCGCACCTTTGCCTTGCTCTTTTTGAAAAGTTTTTGACCGCGGGCGGGGGGGAAAAAGACGAGGTCAGTTTGTTTCTGCCGGAAAAGTTTGCCGGGGAACTGCTCCCGGAAATAGCGGCCCGGCCGCCGCTTGCAAATATTGCGGCATCCTGCCTGAAGCAAACTGCTGGTTTGACTTACAGTTCTGATTTGGGCACCGGCCGTTTTGTTTTTGCTCCGGGCGATCCGGAAGGTCTCCGTTCAGTGTGCCCCGGGCGGGTCTACTTTTTTGACGGTCCTTTCCGGGAGCTGGTGGCCGCGCTTTTTCCGGAATTTGCGGGCTTTGTCTTCATTATGGCCGCGGGCATTGTGGTCCGGGTAATCGCCCCTTTGCTTCGGGATAAGCGAACCGACCCGGCCGTGGTGGTGATGGACGAAAAGGGGCGCTTTGCCGTCAGCCTGGCGTCCGGACACCTGGGCGGGGCCAACGAGCTGGCTAGAAAGGTGGCTGCCCTGGTCGGGGCGCAGGCGGTGATTACCACGGCTACGGATCTGCAACAAACCCTGGCCGTGGATCTGCTGGCGAAGGAACGGGGTATGGTGTGCGAACCCTTTGCCAACGTGAAAAAAATTAACGCGGCCCTGGCCAACGGTGAAAAGGTGGTTATTTTTACGCAAACCGCGCTTCCCGGCGTTAAACCCGCCGGAAACGTCGTCCTTTTCCCGCTGGAGCGCGCCGGTGCGTTTTTGTCCGCCTGCTGCCGGGGGGAGAGGGGCGGGGCAGGTCCCCGCCCGGACAATTGCCCCCCGGACAGCCCGTCTTTTTTGGAAGAGGCAGAGGAAAGACCGGCCGCCGTGGTTTTGATCACCAATAAAATCCTGGACGTTTCTCCCCTTGGAGACCTTCCTTACGTGTTTTTGCGGCCGAAAAATCTGGTGGCCGGGGTGGGGTGCAAGAAGGGGGTTAAACCGGAGGAGGTTACCGAAGCGCTTTATTTTGCCCTGGCCGGCGCGCGCCTGGCCCCGGCCGGCGTGAGGACGCTGGCCAGCATAAGTTTGAAGCAAAACGAGCCGGGTTTGCTGGAGGCCGCCCGGCGGCTGGGCGTGGAAATCAAATTTTTTGACGTTGCGGAAATTGAGAGCTGCGCCGGGAGATTCCGGGAGTCGGCTTACGTGAAAAAGATAACGGGAGTTGGTGCCGTATGCGAACCGGCGGCCTGGCTGGCGGCGGGGAAGCCCGCCCGGCTGCTTGTGCCGAAAACGGTTTACAACCGGGTGACGGTGGCCGTCGCGGCGGAAAATTAACGGTGGTCGGAATCGGGCCGGGCAGCCGGGACCAGATCACCCCGCGGGCCGAGCGGGCGCTCCGGGATGCCCAGGCGGTCGTGGGCTACGATACCTACCTGGATTTGCTGGGTGATTTAATCCGGGACAAAGAAATTCACCGTTCGCAAATGCGCGAGGAAATCGAACGCTGCCGGCTGGCGGTGGGGCTGGCTTTAACCGGGAAGCGCGTGGCGGTGGTTTCCAGCGGTGATCCCGGAGTTTACGGAATGGCCGGACCGATCCTGGAAGTCCTGGGCGAAAGAGGGCTGGCGGTGGAAATTATCCCCGGCGTGACTGCGGCCACCGCCGCCGCGGCGGCGGTGGGCGCGCCTTTAAATCACGATTTTGCGGTGATCAGCTTAAGCGATTTGCTTACCCCCTGGCCGGTGATTGAAAAGCGTCTGGCCGCGGCCGCGACCGGCGACTTTGTTACGGTTCTCTACAACCCCCGAAGCAAAAAAAGGCGGGAGCAAATCGTCAGGGCCAGGGAGATTTTTTTAAAATGCCGGAAGGAAACCACGCCCGTGGGGATCGTGAAAAACGTGAGCCGGGAGAGCGAAGAAGTGGTCATTACCAACCTGCGGAAAATGTGTGAGCACCCGGTGGACATGTTGACTACCGTCATTATCGGCAACTCGCAGACTTTTGTCCTGTCTTCCTATATGATTACCCCGCGGGGGTATCGCTTATGATCCTGCTGCTGGCCGGGACTGCCGACGGAAGAGAGATTTTTTCTCTTTTGAAGGAGAAGGGGTATCCGGTGGTGGCGACGGTGACCACCGCTTACGGGGCACAGGCTTTGGCGGGCGGGCGCGCGGCGGGCGCGCGGGCGCCGGCCGGCGGTGCGAATGGCGCGGATGATGCGGACGGCGCCGGCGGGGCGGTTTTCAGCCGCGCCCTCGGTGCCGCGGGAATGGCGGCTTTCATCAGAGAGAAAAAAATCAACGCCGTGGTGGACGCCAGCCATCCCTTTGCCGTGCGGGCATCCGCCAACGCCCGCCGGGCCTGCAAGGCGGCCGGCGTCCCGTACGTCCGCTACGAACGGCCGATGGCGAATTTGCCGGAAGACCCGCTCATTCACGCTGTCCGGGATTTTTCCCGGGCCGCCAGAAAGGCCGTGTCTTTTGGCGAACCAATCTTTTTAACGACGGGAAGCAAAACTTTGCCTGTATTTGTGGCCGAGGCGAAGCGGACCGGCAAGAGGGTGGTGGCCCGGGTTTTACCCGCTCCGGACGTGCTCGCCAGATGCCTTGCGCTGGGCCTCCAACCGGCGGACCTCATTGCCCTGCAGGGGCCCTTCAGTTACGAGTTTAACCGGGCCTTGCTGCGCGAATACCGGGCGGCGGTGCTGGTGACCAAGGAAAGCGGGCCGGCCGGCGGCACGGAAGAGAAGGTGAAGGCGGCTCTGGATCTGGGTATTCCGGTTGTTTTGATTAAAAGACCGGCGGCAAGATATCCGCGGGTCGTGAGTAATTACGCGGAATTGCTGGGGATCTTGGAAAATTTGCCAAAAGGAGAGCGGTGTGAATGAAAACCGGGATTGTGGTTTTGGGGCACGGGAGCAGGCGCGCCGTCGATGAGGCCAACCACGTGCTGCTCCGCCTGGCGGAAATGGTTAAGGCGGACACCGGGGCGGATTTGCTGGAGACGGCTTTTATGAACCCCAAGGCTCAGCGGCAGAACCTGGCGGACGCCGTTGGGAAGCTGGTTGCCGGCGGGGCAACAAAAATTATCGTGGCGCCGGTATTCCTTTCCAACGGCCTGCACATGCAAAAGGATATTCCCACCGAGATTGCTCTGCTTAAGGAAAAGCACGCGGTGGAAATCAAGACGGCCGCTCACCTGGGAGCGGACCCGCGCATTGCCGCGGTAATCGTGGACCGGATCCGGGAGGTGGCGGGAAATTGAACTTTTTGCCCGAACCGGGCGCCATTGAAGCCAAAAGCATGGCCATCATCGAGCAGTTGATCGGTGATTTCTCCTTTCCGGAAAAAGAAATCATCAAGCGGGTTGTCCACGCCACCGGCGATCCGGAAATGGCCGGGCTGGTGGAAATTCACCCGGAGGCCGTCCGGGTGGCCCGGCAGGTCTTTGCCGGCAGCAAAAAAGTTATCACCGACGTAAAAATGGTTAAGGCCGGCATTGACTCACGGAAAACCGCGCAACTCGGTGTGGCGGTTTATTGTGCCATTGACGATCCGGCCGTGGTCAAGGAGGCGGAGGAAAAACGTGTAACGCGGGCAATGGCGGCCATCAGCGCCCTGGCGGGGTTGCTCACGGGCAGCATGGTGGTGATTGGCAACGCCCCGACGGCCCTGGCGGAACTGATCAGGCTGACGGAGGCCGGCCGGGTGAAACCGGCGCTGATTGTCGGCACACCGGTGGGTTTTGTGGGGGCGGCGGAAGCCAAAAGCGCCTTGACCCGGCTGGCGGTGCCGTACGTAACCGTCCACGGGACCAAGGGCGGCAGCGCCGTTGCCGTCAGCATCGTGAATGCCTTGCTGAACCTCTGTATCCGGGAGGATTCCGGGGCGATTCTTGCCTGATAAAAGAACCAACTTTTCCGGATGTGCTTAAGAAAGCACCTTCTTTAATTCTTTGGGCCGTCGTCGGGTCAAGCTCTCTTAACTTCGGTTTGTTCTGGTTGGTGAACTTAAACAGGCTGAACATATTAAAAACCCTCCCGTTTTAGCCTTCCCTGTTGCCCGTTTGCTCATCCTTAATTTTCGGAGGAGAGCAATTGGGACGGCACAAGTCTCGTTTTTTATCGGAAAAAGCAGGACTTAACTCCCCCGTGAAGAAAATTTATCCAAAAGAAAAAGGGGGCTATAAACTTTAAGGTATCCGGTTATTTCGTAGGTAATGAATTCTTGCCCTCCATTACCACTGGCCCCGGCGCATACATCCTTTTCATTTTCCTCGGCAAAAAACAAAATATCCGCGTGGGCGCTTTGGGCGAAATTGCCTTTCGCCCCTTGTGTCGGAAAAGGTTTAAAACCCCGTTTTGGTAATAAATATAAATTTGCGAGCGGTCAATAGTTTTGGATAAAAAATAAGATCGGTACGATGGTTTTGGCCATTTCGGTGACGACCATGGGCGCGATGCACAGTTGACAGTAATCCCGCAGGATTTATCTTATTTTTTTCTCGCCTGTCTGACTATAGTCCTTTTTTCTTCAGGGAGAGGAGGCGGAACGGGTTCCCCAACAATCTTCGTCACCGCCCCGAAGCGAGGGGGGCAAGCTTCCAGGCAAGTCCCGCACTTTATGCATTTCTGTTGATCGATTACATGAATCAAGTTCTTGCCGCCAACAATCGCCTCCTCGGGGCATCTCCTGGCACATATACCGCAGGCCTGGCACTTATCTGGATTAATATAGTACGCGGGTGCTTCGCAAATTAACCTGTCTACCTCTTCACTGGTGTAAAGAGCGTTATATTCTTCTTCATCAGGTAGATGTAACGCCAGTTTCTCTCTTTTGGTCAGCTTAATGTAGGGGATTAGCTTTGTAATTGCTTCAATTCCAGACTTTAATTCATTTTTGTCTAATCCTTCGCCTGTGCCAAGCGGTCCTAATTTCTTCACCTGGTTACCAAAGTCATTCATAATCTCGGCAAAACGGATTCCTTCTCCGGCAGATACCCACTCAAGCCTCAATCTTTCGGGGTTGATCCCGATGTGTGCCAGTAATTTTTTGCATAGCTGCGTCATGCTTTTGGCATCGTAATTTCCTTCCGTATTATAATGGCAGTCGTTAAGATGACAACCGCCGATAAACACCCCGTCTGCTCCGTTTGAGAAAGCCCGGAAGACATGGGCCAGGTCGACTCTGCCGGAGCACATTACCCTGATTACCCTTATATAAGGGGGATACTGAAAACGGGAAACTCCCGCCAGGTCCGCCCCTCCGTAGCAGCACCAATTGCATAGAAAACCCACAATCCTTGGTTTAAAATCGCGCCCCGCACTCATTCTTATTTCCCTCCCAAGTCGTTAATCACAGCTTTGTTTACGCTATGCTTCTGTAAATATTGCGTCAATTTGGCGAAAAAGCTGTTCA
Organism: Armatimonadota bacterium; assembly: GCA_023511535.1. Lineage (GTDB taxonomy): Bacteria > Bacillota > Desulfotomaculia > Desulfotomaculales > Nap2-2B > JAIMBK01. The sequence continues at coordinate 2,132 of JAIMBK010000059.1, read as the reverse complement.
TCGGTATAGTGCTTGAGTTGAATCGCCCCCGTTGGACACTTCGCGTTACAGAGGCCGTCTCCTTTACAGAGAACAGGGTTAACCACCGCCTTTTTGCCCAGGCGTGTCTCACGAAACTCAATGGCGCCGTACTTACAAGCTGCGCTACATGTCCCACACCCAATACACTTCCGCTCATTTACCTCGCAAACAGAGCCGGAGGCGGTGACTGTATCATTTGAGAGAAGCGTTAAGGCCCGCCCGGCAGCGCCATAAGCCTGGTTAATCGCTTCCCGGATATGCTTGGGATAGTGAGCCAGCCCACACAGGTAAACGCCTTCCGCGGCAAAATCAACCGGCCTTAATTTGACGTGGGCTTCCTGGAAGAAACCATCCGGACTCAAAGACACCTTAAACAATTGGGATATTTCCTGGCTTCCTGCGGAGGGAATAACGGCGGCCGCCAAAGCGAGTAAATCAGCATCTATTTCAAGCTTCTTAGCTAAAACTGGATCGGTCACGGTAACCCTTAAGACAGGCCGGCCTTCTTCATTCTCGGCAGCTTCCACCTGAGGTTTATCCTGCGGCTCATAGCGGATAAACCGTACCTCTTTACTTGCCGCTTCCCGGTAATAATCTTCTCTGAATCCGTAAGTTCGCATATCCCGGAAGAGAATGTAAATATCCATCCCGGGGTTCAGCTCTTTTAGTTTCAAGGCGTTCTTTATAGAATGGCTACAACAGATCCGGCTACAGTAATTTCTTTCTTCATTTCGGCAGCCCACGCACTGGATCATCACCAGGCTCCGGGCGTTAATCACCCTTTCTTCTCCTTTGGCGATTTGTTCCTCCAGCTCCAGCTGGGTCATTACCCGCTCGTCTTCTCCATAAAGGTATTCGGCGGGTTTATATTCATCGGCACCGGTAGCGATGACGGTCGCTCCGTGTTTTATCTCGGTGACCCTTCCTTTAGATTTTACCCTGGTTACGAAATTCCCCACGTAACCGGTAGCCTCCGTGATGACGGCATCAGTATAAACATGGATTAAGGGGTGCTGATAAACCCTGCGGATAAGATCGCGCAAATATGCCTGAACATCCAGCCCTTCCAGGGTGTAATGAATTCTGCGGGCCATTCCCCCCAGGTCTTTCTCCTTTTCCACCAGGTGAACCTCATGTCCCTGGTTGGCGATGGAGAGAGCGCTGGTCATGCCGGCCGGGCCGCCACCGACCACTAACGCCGTCTTGGTGACGGGCAGCTCAAATTCCTGCAAGGGCTCCAGATAAAGAGACCGGGCTACCGACATCCGGATTAAATCCTTTGCCTTTTGAGTGGCCTCTTCCTTTTCTTTGGCGTGGACCCAGGAGCAATGTTCGCGAATATTCGCCATGTCAAAGAAATATTGGTTGATTCCCGCTTCCCGGAGCGTATCCCGGAATAACGGCTCATGGGTCCTGGGCGTACAGGCGGCGACAACCACGCGGTTGAGCCCTTTTTCCCGGATCGTGTCGGCTATTCGCTGGGCCGCTTCAGTTGAGCAGATGAAGAGGTTGTCTTCGGCGTGAACAACATGGGGTAGGGTCAAGGCATAGTCAACGGTGGAAGGAACGTTCACCACTCTTCCGATATTGGCTCCGCAATGACACACAAAGACACCCACCCTGGGTTTTTCTCCCGAGACATCCCTTTCCGGCGGATAGATCCTTTTTCTGGCCAGCTTCCCTCGCCGGTAGGCAAGGAGTTCACCACATTGGGAACCAGCCCCGCTGGCGGTCACCACCGATTCGGGGATATCCATAGGACCCTGGAAGGCTCCGCTTACAAAAATTCCCGGGCGAGAGGTCTCCATCGGATTAACGGGATTGGTCTTGCAGAATCCGTGCGCATCGAGTTCGATGCCGAACTTGTCGGCCAGGTCCCTAAAGTCAGCAGGAGGGTTCAACCCGATGGATAAGACCACCATCTCGAATTCTTCTTCCTTTATTTCTTCCTCGGGAGTGGAATATCTGATCGTTACATTCTTGCTTTCCGGGATCTCTTTTCCTATTGAGACGTAGCTTCGGATGAACCGGACGCCGGGAAGTTTCTCCGCTCTTTGGAAGAACCGCTCAAAATCCTTGCCGTAGGAACGAATATCGTTATGGAATACCGT
>JAIMBK010000006.1 GCA_023511535.1 Armatimonadota bacterium | reverse complement strand
TCCATAAAGTAATGAAAATAATTATGTAAAAGTATTTACCCCTAATTCCTAACCCCTAATTCCTAATTCCTATTTTCGGGGGAGCGAAGGAATATTGTCCACTTTTCCTGTTCACCTGCCCGGAATCTTTCTCCGGATCTACCCCGGAATCAGAAAGGAGCTGCGGCAATGGGAAGTCATGGCCCGGAAGTGCCCGGACGAAAAATTAAAACAGCTGGCCCTGGCCAGCCTGAAATTAAAAAGGTTCCACTGTCAGGGAGGGGCCGTTTTTTCCGCCCGGGTCCCGCCGGAGTACCGGAAACCGCTGCTCCGGGCGATTATCGCTCTCCAGACCATCAGCGACTACCTGGATAACCTGTGCGACCGGGCCGGTTTGCACGACGGAGAATCTTTCGCCCAACTGCACCGGGCTTTTCTGGACGCCCTGGACCCGGCGGCCGTCATGAGCAATTATTATTCCCTCTACCCTTACCGGGAAGACGGCGGATATTTAAATTCCCTGGTCCAGGCCTGCCGGCAGGCGATCGCCTCCCTTCCCGGTTATGCACCCGTTAAGGAACACGCGCTAATGCTGGCCAAACTCTACTGCACCCTGCAGGTAAACAAACACCTGGTTCCGCACCAGCGTGAGGAACGCCTGGTTGCCTGGCTTACGCCCCTGCTGGTGCAAAACCGGGAGCTGTTCTGGTGGGAACTGGCCGCGGCCACCGGTTCCACCCTGGGGATCTTTGCCCTGCTGGCGCTGGCCGCCGGGCCGGCGCCTCCCCGGGAGGATATCGATAAGATCAACCGGGCCTACTTCCCCTGGATAGGCGGCCTGCACATTTTGCTGGACTATTTTATCGACCGGGCCGAGGACCGGCAGGAAGGCGACTTAAATTTCACCTTTTATTACTCCGGTCTGCCGGAGGCGGGGCAGCGGTTGCAGTTCTTTTTCGCTCAATCTCTCCAAAGGGTCGAAAAACTCTCCAACCCCGCCTTTCACCGGTTGATTGTCAGGGGCCTGCCGGCCCTGTACCTTTCCGACCCGAAGGTACGCGCCCAAAATTTCCTGCCGGTAGCCGGTGATCTCCTCCGGGCCGCCGGCGCCCAGGGTCAAAGACTCTATCGTTTCTGCAACCTCCTGCGCCGGGCCGGGGTGATTTAAGTTCGCCAGGGGAGTTAAAATCCGCCGGGCAATCTTCTTTAAATCCTCCCGCGCCCGGCCTGCCGGCAAGCTTCCCAGGGACTCGACGGCCAGCCTGATTTTCCATAAAATCACCCCCAGGGCATAATGCAAACAACCGGCGGAAATTAAACGGCCGGCCAGTTCCCGGGCCTCTTCTCCGGACAACCCTCCCCGGCTCAACTTTTCCTTCCAGACCGAACCTTCCGCATAATTGTTCAAAAAATGAATTACCGGCAGGGTGGGAATTCCTTTGGTCAGATCCTGCAGGCAGGGTTTCCCCAGCAACTCCGGGCTGCCGGTAAGATCCATCAGATCGTCCACAATTTGAAAGGCCGTTCCCAGATTTAAGGCGTATTTCTCCAGGTTCCTCAACTGCCCTCCCCGGAGGCCGGCCAGAATGCCCCCGCTCCGGCAGGAGGCGATGATCAAAGAAGCGGTCTTTTTCCGGACCCGGGCAAAATACGCCGGAAGGCTGAAGTCTTTTGCGCCTAATTCGGCAATTTCTCCTTCACACATGGCCCGGATTGTTCGAATGACAATTTTTAATATGCTTTTGGGCAGGTCGATAATCAGGTTAAAGGCGCTGGCAAAAAGGTAATCTCCGGTCAGCACTGCCGGAACCCGTCCCAACAGGCGGTACAGGCTGGGCCTGGCCCGGCGGAAAGCCGCTTCGTCGATAATGTCGTCGTGGATGAGCGAAGCCAGGTGAATCAATTCCATGGCGGCTGCCGTCCGGGCCACCGCGCGCACGTCCGGCGCGGCAAACCCCGCCGAGGCGGCCACCAGGGCGGCCCGCAGGCGCTTCCCCCCTCCCAGGGCATGCGCCAGGGAATCCTGGACGGCCGGGATCCTGCTGGTCGTGGCCGCGCTCAGCAGCTCTTCAAGTTCTTCCCAATCCGGCAGCTGGACGTAAGCAAAAGTCAAAGCGTTTCCTCCTGCCGTATTTATTCCCGCAAACCCGGTGCTCATAGTATAAGCACTTCTCTGTTCCGGCATGCACGATTTAAAATTTTTGCCAGGTTTGACTTTACATTCTGCCAGGGTTAAAATGGAAACTGATTAAAGCTAAGCGGTGAGGCTGGTGAACGAAAACTCTCCCGGCCTGAAAATTCTCCCCCGCCGGTACTGGTGGGGAGCTTTCTTCGCCCTTGCTTTAAGCGCCCTGGGGATCCTCCTGATCAGCGGTTCCGACTTAAAAAGAAGCGCCCATGCCGTTACCGCCGTCCAGGGGAGCTATCTGGCGGCGGCGGCCGGTCTTGTGCTGCTCTTGTGGCTCCTGGAAGCCGTGCGCATGAAAACAATCCTGCTCCTGCTGGAAGAGCGCCTGCCGGTCAAGGACATCCTGCAGATAAACCTGGCCTTTGGTTTTGCCGCCGCGGTTACGCCGGCCGCCGGGGGAGGACCGCCGGCCCACGCTTATCTATTTTATTTAAAGGGAGTTAAAGCAGAAAAAGCCGTCGCGGCGGTCAGCGCCCGTACTTTGCTGGCCGTGGGCAGCATTTCTTGTTTAAACCCGCTGATCGTTTTCAGCTTCCGGAGCTTTCTGGGTTTGCCGCCGCCGACCGAAAAGCTCGTTTTAGCGGGGCTGGGCCTGGTTTCTACGGGGATTTTTATTTTTCTGTCCTTATCGCTGCGGCCGCAGCTAATCTTCGCTCTGCTGGGGTTTTTGCCGGCCAGAACACGGGAAAGTTTCCGCCGGCGCGCCGCCGAATTCAGTTCCTTTTTTCGTTCCCTTCTCTTCACCCCCCATAAAAAAATTTTCATCTTCGTTTTATTTATCTCTTTTCTTTATTGGGGAATTTTCTTTTCTATCGGGTGGGTGCTGGCCCGGGCGCTGGGCAGCCCGGTTCCGTGGACAATGATGGTCGCCCGCCAGATGGTGCTGCACTTTTTACTGGCCTACGTCCCCCTGCCGGGGGCCAGCGGCATCGCCGAAGTGGGGTACGCCGCCTTTTTTGCGGCGCTGGTGCCGGATCCTGCGCTGCCCACCCTGGTGGCCGGGTGGCGTTTTTTCACTTATTATTTAAACATCTTCGTGGGCGGACTGTTCTTCTGGTGGCTGGTCGGCCGGCGGCAAAGAAGGGTTTAACTTCTTTCGCCGCGGCGCTTAAAATTAATTTTTGGAAATCCCTTTTGGGGCAGGAATTTATCTAATCGATCAAGAAGATTACAGAAAAGGGGTGATCAAAATGTCCAGAACAGTCATCATGGATAAGGCTCGCGAGTTGGGCCAGGAACTGGCTGCCTCCCCTGAATATAGAGAAATGAGACAGGCGGAAGCAAATCTGATCCAGGACCCCCAGGCCAGCTTGCTGGTGAAAAACTTTCAAGAGCTGAAAAAAACGTGGGAAAGGGCGCAGGTCCAGGGGATCCAGCTGCCGGAAACGCAGTTGCAAAAACTTCAGGAAGCGGAAGAGCTGATGCTGCTCAACCCCGCGGTGAGAAGCTTTACCCGGGCGCACGAACGCTTTGCCGAAGTTTTGCAGGAAGTCAACCAAAAAATCTGGGACGGAATAAGAGGGTTTAGCTGCGGCGAGAGCGGATGCAGCTGTAGCGAGACGGACTGCAACGGGTGTGGTCAGGTTAGGTGAACTGCCGGGCGTTTCGCCCGGCCTTTTTTTCAGCGACTCCGGTTTCCTGACGGTAGTTTTCCCGGCTGTAGTTGTTCGGCCAGCATTTTTAATACCTTTTCATCGGTCGGGAAGGCCAGCGGCGGCAGACTGGACAGCTCAAAAAAGGCTATTTCGTCCAGGTCGTCCCCGGCCTTTAGTTCTCCGCCGGTTACGCGCGCCAAAAACCAGATCCCTACCGTATGCATCTCCGGGTTATGAAAATTCGACTGCACGGAAAAAACACTTTCCACAACAATATCCAGGTTTGTTTCTTCTTTAAATTCGCGAACCACGGCGGCATAAACATCCTCGGCATATTCCACGTACCCGCAGGGAATACACCATAATCCCCGGTAGCTGGTGGCACGCCGCCCCAACAACACGCATCCCCGCTCATTCAGGACAATTGCGGCTACCCCTACTACGGGGTTTTCGTAAAAAACATACCCACAACTCACGCAGGTAAGCCGGTCAATTCCTTTCCGGGGCTTATAAACGAGCTTCCCGCCGCACTTCGGGCAATAAGAAAAACGCCGGACCAGAGCGAAAACCTCCTTTCCCGGCTTTCCTGAGGACTGAAATTTCAGGCACCGGATTTTGTGGCGAGGACCGGAAATGCTGCCTTCTGCACGTCCCGGACAATCGTTACGTAGGCCCAGCCGTTCTTTTCTTTTACTCTCAAACCGGCCGCATTTCTTAAGCGGGTGTTTTTCGCCACCGGCAGGGCGAAGGTCATTTCTTTCAGCGAATCCGGGGACGAAGCGGTAATGTAATAGCCCCGGAGAGTTTTCCGGACGGAGAAGCGGACCTTTTCGTGCCGGGTGAGAAAAGCAGCGAAATCGTTCATCGTGCGGACCGTTAAATTCCCCTCATCGACTTGCTTAAGCAAATAGCTTTGAATTGACTTCCACATTTCCGGGTGCCGGGCAATGGAAACGGGGTGAAAGTAAAGGAGGCGGATTTCCCGCTTCTCGGCCAGAAAATCCAGCAGCTGCCGGATATCCTCCGTGATCTGTCCGGGTTTGCGCCCGCCGGCCAGCATGTTTTCAAAAGCCGTCCCGTAAGTGGTGCCGGTATAGCCGAAAATCCAGAAACGTTTTTCCGGCTGTCCGTTGAACCAGGCGTGCGTGGGCGGGGAGTTGAAGGCCGCCGGCACCGAGGCCGCCTTCGTCCCCAGGGCAGCCAGATAATCATTCACCTTCGGATCGTGGGCGCCGCCGGGAGCGGCGTAATCGGTGACCGGCTGCCCGGTAACCCCGGCCAGGGCCTGGTAATTCCATTCAAGGTACGTTTTCTTTTCTTTTTCAGTCAGTTCCTTATAATGGTAGGCCCAGTAATTATGGCACCAGCCCCCGTGGGCGCCGATGCTGCCGTACTGCCCAAGCGCCTCCACGTAACGCCGCCCTTTTTTCGGGTTCAAAACGTCCACGCCCCGTTTGTCGCCGGGCCGGTCGTTGTCCGGCCCGGCCGTTACGTAAAAGGAAAAGGGGAGGTCCGGGGACAGCAGCCGCCAGGCCAGAATCCGGTCCAGATCGCGAAAATAGGCTCCGGAACAAAAGTGGATGGCCAAGACCAGCCCGGCCGTGCCGCCCGGGGAAGCCACCAGGCGCGGCAGGCCCGCCAGTTCCAAAAGGAAGTATTTCAGGAGCCCGCGCAGGACAAAGTCCACGTTTTCCCTGGTTTTCAACAGGCCGGGGGCGCCGTCCACATACAGCACCGCGCCGCCGCCGGGGTATTTTTTCAGCAGTACGGAACCATCTTCCGGGCGGTCTTCCCGGCCGGTATAGGCTAAAATCCCGGCCGTGACGTGAGCGAGGGGAAAGTGGCTGACCTGTACCGGGGGGCTGTCAAAAACTTTCAGCGCGTCATGGTCAAAAAGGCCGGGGTCGAAATGCCTGCGCAGGGGGGAATGTTCGGGGATCAAGAGAACGCCTTGCTCCGGGCTTTCGCCGGCAACCGTTTTTTCCCCGGACGGGCCGGGCAACCTGGACTGTAAGCCCGCCAGAGAAGAAAGCAAACCGTGTTCTTTTTCGCCAGCCGTGCCCGCGTCGGCACCAAGATAAACTTTCCCGCCGGACCTGGTGACGTACTCTTCCAGCAGTCTGGCTACCGGGAGGGTTATTTCCCGGTTTACGTTTTCCGGGAGGATAATTGCCGCATAAACCTCTTTTAAGGTTTTTGCGTTATACCGTAACAGCGACCGGGCGGGAATCACCTCAAAAGGAAATCCTTCCTCGGTCAAAACCTGCCGGTAGGCGGCCAGGGCTTCCGGATCCTGTCCGCCCTCGTTAAAAACCAGCGCCGCCTTGATCTCAACATTCAAGGGAAAATCAGGAGGGGGCGTCAAAACCGGCTGAACGGCGGCCATTTCAGACTGCGCCGGCGGAAGTTCACTTTCCGACCATTTGACAAAGAAAAAAAGGAGAACCAGGAAAACAAGTCCAACCACCAAAAAGAGCGACTTCTTTCCTTTCACCCGCCACCACCACAGAAAATATTATGCCATTTGTTTGCCGGGATGGCAACGGCCTGATTAAAGATCAGGCACAAAGTTTAACAGGCACAGGGAATTGAATCGTCAGTCTGACGACTATTTATTTATGCTTCAATGCCTTTATTACTCTGCTTTGTGGCGGCGGCGGTTGTCCGGGGTTTTTCCCGGCGAATAATTTCCGTAATGCGGTTGCGCTCGTCCACCAGTACTACGGTCGGCTGGAAAACACCGGCTTCTTCGGGCGTCAGCAGGGCGTAGGCAATAATGATCACCACGTCGCCCGGCTGCACCAGGCGGGCCGCGGCGCCGTTCAAGCAGATCATTCCGGAGCCGCGCTCCCCTTCAATAACGTACGTTTCCAGGCGTGCCCCGTTGTTGATATTGACCACCTGCACTTTTTCGTGGGGCAAAATCCCGGCGGCCTCCAGCAACTCCTGGTCGATGGTAATGCTGCCCAGATAATTCAAGTTGGCCTCGGTCACGGTGGCCCGGTGAATTTTCGATTTAAACATGGTCAAAAGCAAGCTGATCACCCTCCGGATTTAACACTGTGTTGTCGATCAGGCGTGTTTTGCCGATCCGCACCGCCAGGGCGAGCAGCGCCGGGCCCTGCAGGCGGGAGATTGGTTCCAGGCCGGGCAGCGCCCGGATTTCCACGTATTCAATTTGGACCAGGGGTTCGGAAGCGATTTCCTGCCGCACCGCCTTTTGCAGCCGCGCCACGTCCCTTTCCCCGCCGGCTGCCGCCCGTTCGGCAATTTGCAAGCTCCGGAAAAGCACCCGGGCCGCGGTCCTCTCCCGGGGATCCAGATAAACGTTCCGGGAACTCATGGCCAGCCCGTCCGGCTCCCGCACGACGGGCACGGTGACAATTTCCACAGGCATGTTCAGATCCCTGACCATCCGCCTGATCACCAGCGCCTGCTGGGCGTCCTTCCAGCCGAAAAAGGCTTTGTCCGGCAAAACGATATTCAACAGTTTGGCGACTACCGTGGCCACGCCGCGGAAGTGGCCCGGACGGGAAAGACCGCAGAGGCACTCCGTCAGTCCGCCTACCTCCACGTGGGTGGAAAATCCGGCCGGGTACATTTCCTCCACGGAAGGGTAAAAGATGGCGTCCACCCCCGTTTCCTCGGCCATCTTCCGGTCCCGCTCAAAGTCGCGGGGGTACTGGTGAAAATCCTCTTGCGGGCCGAACTGCAGGGGGTTCACAAAGATGCTCACCACCGCCGCCGCGCAGGCTTTTTTGGCTTCCCGCATCAAGGAAAGGTGGCCTTCGTGAAAATAGCCCATGGTGGGCACGAGGCCGATTGTCCGGCCGCGCTCCCGCACCTGCCGGACGAACTCCCGGATTTCGTTGATTGTTCGGCAAATCAGCATGAAACCCTCTCCCTCGAAAACAGCATCACCGGGCTGGAATTGTCCGGTTTTCATTCTCGCGCGAGCCCGGCCAGCACTTCTTCGGGCATGCCAAAGGAGTGCTCCGGGCCGGGGAAGGCTCCGCTCTGCACTTCTTCACGGTAGGCGGCGAGCGCCCTGGCGATTTCTTCGTGAAGGCTGGCGTAACGCTTGACAAATTTGGGTCCGCCGCCTCCGTACAGGCCCAGCAGGTCGTGGGTGACGAGGATCTGCCCGCTGCAGTGCGGCCCCGCGCCGATGCCGATGGTGGGCACGGCCAGCATTTCCGTGATCATTTTGGCCAGGGGGGCGGGTACACATTCCAGAACAAGGGCAAAGACTCCGGCTTCCTCCAGGGCTTTAGCGTCGTCAATAAGTTTTTTGGCCGCCGCTTCGTCCTTCCCCTGGACTTTATAACCGCCCAGCTGGTGCACAGACTGGGGAGTGAGTCCCAGGTGGCCCATGACGGGAATCCCCGCCGCCACCATGGCCTGTACCGTTTCCGCAATCTCCCGGCCGCCCTCCAGCTTAACCGCCTGCGCGCCCCCTTCCTGGATAATGCGTCCGGCGTTGCGCAAACTTTCTGCTCTGGACAGGTGGTAGGAAAGAAAGGGCAGGTCGCCGACGACCATGGCCCTGGATACGCCGCGAGCCACGGCTTTAATGTGGTGGACCATATCGTCCATCGTTACCGGGATGGTCGAGCCGTACCCCAGGACGACGTTGCCCAGGGAATCCCCCACCAGGATGCCGTCGATGCCGGCGGCGTCGACCAGCTTTGCCATTGGGTAGTCGTAGGCGGTGAGCATGGTAATCGGCCGGCCTTCCCTTTTGGCTTCCCGGAAGTAGGCAGTGGTTACCCGCTCTGAACTCATTTTATTAACCTCCTCTTTCGAAAACATACGTTATCTTCCGACGTCCGACATCTGACGACCGTTCAGGGCAGGCACAAAGGCACAAAGTAAATATTCAGGTGCAGTTCTCTTTGCGCCTTAGGGCCTTTGTGCCCCTGTGCTTTCATTCCCCTGTGCCTTCGTGCCTTTGTGTCTTATTGCTCTTATCCCTTCATTAAATACTTCCTTCAGTTGAGCCGCCTGCCGGTCATCGATGCTTCCCTTTTCCAGAGCCACGCGCACGGTATACAACCCCAGGGCGCGGTAAAGGTTTAACTCTTCCTCGCCCACCGTTTTCAGCGCCGGGAGGTGGTCTGCAACCGTCGGGACGTCGCCCCTGGAAACCGGCCCGGTAAGGGCCTGCACCGGCCCCACCCGGCTGACGTTCCGAATGGTGCCCTGCACGAGGGGAAGCAGCGCCTGGAAGGCCTCCTCCCGGGAGAGCCCGAAATGCCGATAAAGCCCGGTGGCAAAGTGAATTAAGGAAACCAGGTAATTGGACGCGATGCAGGCGGCGGCGTGGTAGAGCGGTTTATCCCCGGCATCAAGAATAAATGCCTTTCCTTCCAGATCATCCACCACCTGCCTGGCCAGGGGAAGGGCCTTTTCGTCCCCCTCCAGAGCGAAATAAGAACCGGGCAGGTTTTTCATGGCGCCCTCGACTTCGGCAAAAGACTGCAACGGGTGGATGCAGACCGCCAGCGCCCCCGCTTCCCGGACACCCTGCAGCTCGGCGGCGGCATGGGCGCCGCTGGTGTGCGCCACCACCTGGCCGGAGCCAAAACCGCCCCCGGCGGCAATTTTTTTCGCCGTGCGGGCAATCTCCCGGTCCGGAACTGTGATCAGGATCAACCCGGCCCGCCGGGTGAGCTCCCAGGGCCTCTCGTAGGCCGGACAATTTAACGCTTTCGCCAGCTTTTCGGCTGAACTTAAGGTGCGGCTGGCCACTCCCGCCACCGGGTAACCTTTTTTCTGCAGCAAGATGGCCAGCGCCGAGCCGACCTTGCCCGCCCCGATAACGGCAAGGGCAGGTTTTTGCATTCCTGCTCCACCCCTTTTTATTCTTTGCATCCGGTAAAAAAAGAAAACCTTCCGGATCGACCAAACCCGAAAGGTTTCATTTGCCCCTCTCCCGTCTCGGTCCATCCGGCTCCAAGCGGTAAATTAAATAAATGCGGGCAACAAAGCTCCCCAAATAAAAGTACGAAAATTTTATGGTATAGCTCCAATCAGGATGCTAACCTCGGCTAAATTTTATCATACCTCCGGAGAGACGGCAAGAGTTTTCCTTGAAAAATTTTACCCCTTTCGGCCCCCGGCTACAATTTTTTAACGTCTTGTTCTTCCCTGACTTTTTTATATAAATCCGCAACCCGGCCCTGGCCCGGGATCACCAGGTCTGGATCGAGGTCGGCCAGGGGTGCCAGAACGAACGCACGCGCGGCCATCCGCGGGTGGGGAACAATCAGGTTGGGTTCGTAAAGCATAGCGTTCCCGTAAAGTAAAAGATCCAGATCGATCACCCGGGGACCCCAGCGCACCTCCCGGACCCGGCCCATTTTTTCTTCAATGGCAAGCAAAACGCTCAGCAGTTGCTGCGGGGACAGCGAGGTCTCAATTTCCACCACCGTATTGATAAACCAGTCCTGGTCGGTATATCCCCAGGGAGCCGTCCGGTAAAAAGGGGCCACCCGCCTGACCCGGATGTTTTTTTCGCGTTCTAAAAAAGAGATGGCTGTTTTCAGGTTGGCCTCTTTGTCCCCCAGGTTGGCACCCAAACCAAGAAAACACCTGACGCAAGCCATTTTTTCAACCCCTGCCGCCTAGAGCGTATAAACTTCCTGTTCGCCGAGAATCCGGACCCCGTTTTCCTGCAAGGTGCGGATGGTTTCGTCCAGCTGCTCAACCCGGAAAACGACCAGGGCGGCTTTGGCTGTTTTCTGCACAAAGGCGTATAAATACTCGATGTTGATCTCCACGCCTCTTAATATACTTAGAACACCGGCCAGCCCGCCCGGTTCGTCAATAACTTCAACAACAATCACTTCGTTTACGCTGACGGTAAAACCCTTTTCCTTTAAGATTTGATAAGCCAGGTCGGGGTTGCTCACAATCAAGCGCAAAATTCCAAAATCGGTGGTATCGGCAATCGACAGGGCGCGAATGTTAATCCCGCTCTCCCCGAGAACCCTGGCGGCCTCCGCCAGCCAGCCGGATTTATTCTCCAGAAAAACGGAAATCTGTTTCACCTTCATTGATCCAGGCCCCCTTTGGCTTCCCGGCATATTAAATGCAAATAATTACTATAATTTTCAGAATCCTCATCCACAGCCCGAACCCTTTTCAAGAAAGTTATTAACATAGTTATCCACATTATCCACAGTCACTCATCCACAGAAGTCACTTATCCACAATCAGTCCTGTTTCAGTATCGTTCCTCGCCAAGCGGAAGGCCGGGAAACGCGTTTAAGGTTAAAGGAGCGAAATCTCCCCGCAGGAATCGATAATAGGCCGCGCAGCCGATCATGGCGGCGTTGTCCGTGCATAGAACAGGCGGCGGGTAAATCACCGGAAGCATCCGGCGGTCGGCGTAAAGCTGAAAAAGGGCGCGCAGGCGCCGGTTGGCGGCCACCCCGCCGGCCAGCAGGACGGCTTTGGCCCGGCAACTTACCGCAGCCTGAAAGGTTTTTTCCACCAGAACATCCGCCACAGCCTTCTGAAACGAGGCCGCCACATCCGCCTTCCGCACCGGCGACCCCTGTTCCCCGGCCTGGCGTAAATAATTGATGACGGCGGTTTTTAAGCCGCTGAAGCTAAAGTCAAAAGTTCCTTCCTCCAGGTAGGCCCGCGGGAAAGGAATCGCCTCCTCGTCGCCCTTTTCGGCCAGCTTTTCAATGGCAGGTCCGCCGGGATACCCCAAATCCAGCGCCCTGGCGATTTTATCAAAGGCTTCACCGGCGGCGTCGTCGCGCGTGCTGCCCAATAGCCGGTAGTTTCCGTGGTATTCGCTGAAAACCAGGTCGGTGTGGCCGCCGCTCACAATCAAACAGAGGAAGGGAAACGGCAGCGCCGGTTCGGCCAAGAAGTTGGCGTAGACGTGCCCTTCCAGATGGTTCACCGCAATTAAGGGGATGTCCAGCGCGTAGGCGAGGGTTTTCGCCGCCGCCACGCCCACCAGCAAGGCTCCGGCGAGACCGGGACCGTGGGTAACCGCAACGGCGTCCAGACCGGCAAAATCCAGCCCGGCTTCGGCCAGGGCTTCGGCAATCACGCCGTTCAGCAATTCCAAATGTTTGCGGGAAGCAACCTCCGGGACTACGCCGCCAAACTTTTGGTGGACGGCGATCTGGGAAGAAATAATGTTGGCGCGGATCGTTACCCCGTCTTCCACGACGGCGGCAGACGTTTCATCGCAGGAAGTCTCAATGGCCAGGATCTTTACGCCCATTTTAACCTCTCAAATGTACGCGGCGATCATTTTTTCCCGGACAACACCACAAAAAGGCTGAATTTTTTCATCCAACCTCCGACCTCCAACCGCTAACCTCCAATTTCCAGCGGCTCGCCTAAAGCGGTCATTAAATCGGTAAAAACCTGCCCGGCCATCCGGCGGATGACCAGTTCGGCCTGCTCGTCCCAGGGCGTGGGGTCCCGGTTAATGATCACGACCCGGCGCGCCAATTGAGGCAGACCGGCGACCGGATACACGGTGAGACTGCTCCCGACCACAATGAGCAGCTGGCAACCGGTCAGGACCTGGGTGGCGGCAAAAAAGTCGTCGCTCATCCGGTCTTCAAATAAAACCACATCAGGGCGCAAAACCCCCCCGCATTTTTCGCATAAGGGAGGATTTTGCCCGGACTTGACCCGCTCAACCAGCAAATCAAACGGGTAGCTGCCCGCACACTTCATGCAGCGGCAGGTGCGCAGGTGGCCGTGCACTTCCCAAACCCGCCGGGAGCCCGCCTCCCGGTGCAGGCCGTCGATGTTCTGGGTAATGACACCGGCCACATAGCCCAGCTTTTCCAGGCGCGCCAAAGCAAGGTGGGCGTTGTTCGGCCGGCAGCCCCGGTAGCTGGTCCAGCGCGTCAGGTTAATTTCGTAAAATTTCGCCGGGTCCCGGCGTAAAGCGGTCAGGCTGGCGGTTTTTATGGGATCGTATTTGGTCCACAAGCCCGTGCCGGGGCTGCGAAAATCCGGGATGCCGCTTTCCGTGCTGATCCCCGCCCCCGTAAGGGCATAACAGGGCCGACAGTTTCTCAACAAATCGGCCAGGGCGGCAATTTGCCCGGGATACTCCATAAATTATTCACCCCTTTAACCGATTTTCAACCGTCCTCCGGGTGCTGAAAACTTCTTCGGGTCTAAAACCAGCTAATTTTTCGTTTTTGAACAGCTGAAAAATTTCCTCCCAGGAATAGCACCGCCGGACCAGGGGCGGCAATTCCCCCTGGTTATAAGGGGCATCGAACAACAGGACAGGGATTCCGCAGGCGCTGAGCTGGTGGGCATTTTTTAAACTGTCCTCAATAAACACATCCACTGCCATCCGGCTGCAAACTTCCCTTTTATCGTGACTGCCCAACAAAACCAGAACGTGGTAAGGAACGGCATGTTTGCGGAGCCATTTTTCCGTTTGGGACCGGTATTTTTCATACCGGGCAGAGACAAGGCAAATGGTGTGCTTTTTGCTTAAAACGCTTAAACATTCGACGGCGCCTTCTTTAACGGCCGGGCCTTCCATTAAAGCTTCCTCTTTGTCGCCGAGAAACCGGAGCATTTCCGCTTCATTTAAGCCGTACACTTTAAAAATATTATAATCGTTTATGTCCTGCAAAGCCAGATCAACCTGAAAATATTCGTTAAGCTCGCGCACCAGCAAAGGAAAGGTGTCGGCAATAACTCCGTCGATGTCAACACCCAGGCGCATCAAGAACCCCCCTTGCCTGCATTTGGTGTAAATGTCCGGTCAAGCAACGCAAAAAAGCCGACAGCAGAAAAAATTCGTCGGCTTGCCGATGAAAAAATGAGTTTTCCCTTTTAATTTAAAATGTTGCTGATGTCCACATATAAAGCCCGTTCCTGTTCATCAAACCGGGCTTCGCATTTGCCCCGCGGGTTGATGCCGAAGTGCTTGTAAAAACCCCGGCCGAAAACTTTTGTCTTTTTAATTTGCATACCGCCGTCTTCCACGGCGCGGATCCGTACTGTTTTTGTTTCATCGTCATAAGCCAGTTCGACATTTGATGAGTTAAGTTTCTCCCTGGAGATATTATTTAAAACAATTGAACTTTTGGAAAAAGACACTATCGGAGCCTTTTCCGCTTTTTCACCGCGAGGTTTATACACCTCAAAAGCCATTTAAACCATCCCTTCTCCCTTTTGGAAAACATTATACAACAAAGAAAACAACCGTGTCAATAAAGCACTTATTCGAAAATTTTCAATAGAACCATTTCATTCCTCGCTATTGTCAATTGGAAGTTAGATCATTATAATAAAAATGCAAGCAGAAAGCAATCCTATGATTAACGGCGGGAAGTTAAAAGGTGAAGGAGGTGGGCTGTTGATGGAAATGCAACAGGTCGCGCTCGAAACACCAAAGGGAACCGTTTATATTGAGGGGCCTGCTCCGGGTACTTACCTGGAAACTTTGACAATGAATCACCTTTTAACCAACTTTCGCCCTCCCGACCGTCAAAAACAAGCGCTCATTAAAATTACTTATTTACCCGACGGCATGATTTACCTCGCCCGCCACCAGCAAGAAATCGTCGCTTACATCGCCTTTCACCGGCCGGATGAATATTCCCGCTGGAGCAAGCACCCCCGCATTTTAGAAATGGGCGGCATTGAAGTAAGCCCGGAGTGGCGGCAGTGCCGCCTGGCGGAGAATATGCTGAAACTGGCCTTTGCCAATGAGCGGCTGGAAGACTTTATCGTCATCACCACAGAATACTGCTGGCACTGGGATCTGAAAAACACGGGCCTGAGCCTGTGGGGCTACCAGCAGGTCCTCACCAAGCTATTCGGCAAGGTAGGCCTGAAAAAAGTAACCACCGACGACCCGGACATCCTTGAGCACCCGGCCAACGTTTTAATGGCCAAATTCGGTAAAAACGTCGGCAAAGAGGATCTCGCCCTGTTTGAAAGCATGCGGTTTATGGGCAAACTCGGCCAGGCGGCCAACCTCTTTTAGGCCTGCGTTTGAAGCAGCGGCCGGACGAGATAATCGGCAAAAAATTCGGCGATCTCCTCCTTGCTCATGCTCCCCTTTTCGGAATACCAGCGGGGGATCCAGTTCACCGCCCCCATAATGATAAAGACGGCCATTTTACTGGGGACCGGACGAAAGATCCCTTTTTCAACCCCCTCGTCCACGAGCCGGCGGAAATACCTTTCATACTGATCCCGCCTGGCAACGATAATTTGCCGGTAATCCTCCTGCAATTCGAATTCCTGGCCCAGGGCCACGGTAACCAGGGACATTTCCCCCACGACCATTTCGATGTGTGCCTTGATCCCTTCCTTTAGCTTGACCTCCAGGGGCCAATCCGCGGCCACAATCTCCTCCATGCGGTTAATCAACATGTCCATGGCCAGTTCGTGGCACTGGAAAAGCAGTTCCTGTTTACTGTTGATGTAGTAATAAATCGACCCCTTGGTATACTTCAGGTTTTTGGCGATATCCTCCAGGGTGGCGTCGTGATACCCCTTTTCGCTAAACAATTTGGCGGCAACCTTGATGATGTTCATTTTTCTTTCCGCCGCCCTTTCCTCGCGAAAACTCACCGGCTGCACCTCCCTTAAAAATAGGGGATAGGGGGTAGGGATAGGGTATGAAAATAACCTTCGCTAATTTTCATCCTTTGCTGGTGCTGCTTTTGCAGCATGGGTGTCTATCTTTATTTCTTTGGAACTATATTATTCTACAAAATGTACTACTAATCCTTTTGGGTTCAAAAAATAAATTCCTGGTTTATTTATAACTGATAAGGAGAAACAACGCCAGCCGTCTTTTCAATCGAAAACGCCCGGGAGTTACCCCGGGCGTTGCCGTGCCTGAATGTTTTACCGAAATTTGCGCCGGCGCGCCGCCTGCGCTTTTTTCTTGCGCCGGACACTTGGTTTTTCGTAACGCTCGTGTCTTCTCGCATCAGCCAGCACACCCGCTTTCTGGCAGGTGCGCTTAAAACGACGGAGGGCACTGTCCAGTGTTTCGTTTTTTCCAACTCGTACCTCTGCCATCCATTTCCCCTCCCTCCGCCTTTGATTACCGTCTGCACATTTTTCAACCCCACTTTGAACATTTATATTTAACCGGGCGGCCACTGCAGGGAACGACCGGCGAGAAAATGATAATGCAGGTGGAAAACCAGTTGCCCGGCATCTTCCAGGCAATTGCCAACCAGCCGGAAACCTTTGCGGTCGAGGCCGGCTTCTCTGGCAATAATACCGGCAACACGCTGCAGATGACCGACAATCCCTTCCTCTTCTTCCGTTAAGTCCAGGAAGGTGGGGATGTGTTTTTTGGGAATCAACAAATAATGAACCGGGGCCGCCGGATGAATATCCTTAAAGGCCATCACCCGGTCGTCTTCATAAATTATTTCGGCCGGGACGGTTTTGTGCACGATTTTACAAAAGATACACTCTTGCAAAGTCAAATCACCCCCTTTTGAACGGTCACCGGTTGTTAAAAATCAAATTCCAAAGGCAGGTTGACGGCCGCCGGAGTGATCAGAATGTAACCATTCAGCATTCAGCAGTCATTTAATCTTAACAATTCAACAGGATTTTTTTAAATCCTGCTTTCCTGATTAAATTATTAAAATTATCCCGGGTTCTACCCCTCTGTCCTCTATCCTTTATCCTTTTCTTCTCTTATCTTTTTTGCTTCTTTGCCTCTGTCCCTTTGTCCCTTTATGCCTTAGTCCCTTTATCCCTTTGCACCTTTACCCCTATTGCCCGGGTTCCTTTAACCCCCGGCACCTTCAACCATTTTCCCGCGTAAATTCGAACCAATCAACTCTTCTGCCTGAACCGCTATCAATTCGCCCCGGCAATTGCCGGCCGCCGGAAAAATGACCCGGAGGTAATTGCCGGTCAGCCCTTCGTAATGCCCCGGAAATTCCCGGGAGGGCTCTTCGGCCAGCACTTCCACCTCCCGGCCCAAAAAACGGGCGGCGAAGGAACGGGCCAGTTCCTCACCCAGGGCAATCAGCAGCCGGCTTCTCTCTTCTTTCACCGGCGCCGGAATCTGGTCCGGCATTTTGGCGGCGGGGGTGGGTTGGCGCGGCGAATACTTAAACACGTGCAGCCGGGAAAAGGCCATTTCCTGGACAAAACGGCAAGTATTTTGGAATTGCTCCCTGGTTTCCCCTGGAAAACCCACCATCACGTCCGTGGTCAGCGCTGCTTCCGGAATGTTCCGGCGGATCTCCCGAACGAGCCGGCGAAAATATTCCGCGGTATAATGCCGGTTCATTCTTTTCAAGACCGCGTCGTCGCCGCTCTGCAGCGGGATGTGCAGGTGGGGGCAAATTTTGCCGCAGGTGGCGACGGTGGCAATCAATTCTGGGCTCACGTCCAGAGGTTCCACCGAACTGAGCCGCAGCCGGACCAGACCGGGCAACTGCACCAATTCCTGAAGAAGGTCCGCCAGATTGATTTTTTCCGGCAGGTCGCAGCCGTAGGCGCCCGTGTGAATGCCCGTGATCACGATTTCTTTAAACCCGGCGGCGATCAAATGCCTCGCCTCGGCCAGGACCTTTTCCGGGTGCCGGCTTTTCAGCGGACCCCGGGCGTAGGGCACAATACAGTACGTACAGTAGTTGTTGCAACCTTCCTGGATCTTTAAAAAAGCCCGTACGCGCTCGTGGGCGAGGGCAGGTGCGGGCAACTCCTCGAATTCCCCGGCGGTGCGAACGTCGCGGACGGCCTGCCGGGGACCGTCCGGTCGAAAAGCCGCTTCTTCAATTAAATCAACGATCCGGTTCCGCTCCCGCATCCCGATCACCAGGTCGACGCCGGGGATGGCCAGCGCTTCCCCGGGAGCCACCTGCGCGTAACAACCCGTTACCACGATCATGGCTTCCGGATTGTTTCTCGCCGCCCGGCGGATCAGCTGGCGCGATTTCCGGTCGCTGATGTGCGTAACCGTACAGGTGTTAATCACGTAGACGTCCGCCGGTTCCGCAAAATCCACGACCCGGTAGCCCCGCCGGGCGAACAGGGCGGCCAGGGCGGCGGAATCATATTGATTTACCTTGCAGCCGAGGGTAGCGATCGCGACTGTTTTATTAATGCTTATCCCCCCAGATCGCCGAGTTCGTACAGGATTATGGCCGCCGCCGCCAGGGCCGCCGTTTCCGTGCGCAGGATGCGCCTGCCCAGGGAGACGGTAACGACCCCGTTTTCTTTCGCCAGCGCCGCTTCCCGGGGCGCAAACCCGCCTTCCGGCCCGATAAAAAGAAAAACGCCCGCCCCTGGAAGTGCTTCTTGAAGAGTGGGCAAGACCTGTTTTAAAGAAACTTCTCCTTCTTCCTCCCAGGGCATGATTCCGGCCGCCCCGGGCGGCATCCGCGAAAAAACCTGGTTCAGGGTCAGGGGAACGCTTACCGCCGGCACTTCCCCCCGCCGGCACTGCTTCGCCGCCTCGCGGGCAACCCGCTGCCAGCGCAGGTGCCGCTGCTCCAGCTTTTCCCCGGCCAGTTTGACGATCGATCTTTCCGCCAGGAGCGGAATAATTTCTTTCACGCCCAACTCCGTGCTTTTCTGGATGATCAATTCCATTTTCCCGCCCTTGGGGATGCCCTGGACCAGCGTGATGGAAACCGGGGGTTCGGCGGCAAGGATAAATTCTTCTTCAATAATCCCTTCGATTTCCCCGGAACTGATTTTGCTTAACCTGACCCGGTACCCTTTGCCCTGCCCGTCGGCAACCGTGAACCCGGCTCCCGGCCCCAGCCGCAAAACACGCGTCAGGTGGACTGCATCGGGGCCGGTGACAATTACTTTTTGTTCTTTAATTTGCGCGGGAGGAACAAAAAAATACATCATTTATCCCATAAAGGCGTCCTTTACTTTTTCAAAAAACCCTTTGGACTCACTGCCCGGGTTTTCCCCGGAAAGAACGGCGAATTCGCGCAGGAGCTGCTTCTGGCGCTCGGTAAGCCTGGTGGGCGTGACCACTTTTACCCGCACGTACTGGTCGCCGCGCCCGTACCCGTTGAGGTCGGGAATACCCTTGCCGCGCAGGCGAAATTCGGTGCCGTGCTGGGTGCCTTCGGGAATTCTGACTTTTGCCGTGCCCTCCAGGGTGGGCACCTCCAGTTCATCGCCGAGAGCCGCCTGGGCGAACGAGATGGGGACTTCGCAAATGATATCGTTGCCTTCCCGCTTGAAAAGGCGGTGCGGGCGGACGTTCAGGTAAACGTAAAGGTCTCCCGGCGGGCCGCCGCGCAGGCCGGCCTCTCCCTCGCCGGCCACCCGCAGGCGGGTTCCCGTATCCACTCCCGGCGGAATTTTCACGTGGATGGTGCGGGTGCGGCGTACCTTGCCCACCCCGCGGCAAACGCCGCAAGGCTTTTCGATTATCTTTCCGGTGCCCCGGCAGCGGTCGCAGGTGTGGGTCTGCATGATGCGGCCAAAGGGCGTATTCTGGGCATACTGCACCTGTCCCGTACCCCCGCAGACGGGGCACTTTTGAGGGGCGGTACCCGGCGCGGCGCCCGTTCCCCGGCAATTTTCGCAATCCTCGAGGCGCGGTACGCGGAGATCCTTTTCCACTCCGAAGGCCGCTTCCTTGAAGGATATTTCCACATCCACCCGGATGTCGGCGCCCTTCTGGGGGCCTCGGCGGGCACGGGTACCGCCGCCGAAGAACATATCAAAGAGGTCGCCCAGACCGCCGAAGTCACCGAAACCGCCGAAGCCGCCAAAGCCTTCGCCGCCAAAGCCGCCGAAACCCTGACCGTTGGCCGCCGCGTGGCCAAAGCGGTCGTAGTTGGCTCTTTTTTCGGGATCGCTTAAAACCTCGTAGGCCTCGGCGATCTCCTTAAATTTTTCCTCGGCGCTTTTGTCCCCCGGGTTGGCGTCGGGGTGGTACTGGCGGGCCAGTTTACGGTACGCTTTTTTAATTTCTTCCTGACTGGCGTCCCGGGAAACACCCAGGACTTCGTAATAATCGCGCTTTGCCACGGCGGTCCCACCTTAAAAACAGGAATTAGGGATTAGGGGTTGGGAATCAGGGAAGTGATGTTCTATCCCTGCCTCCCCTGGAAATACCAGACCCAAAGTTTTCCAGGCACAAGGGCAAAAGGTGAAATAATTTTGCCTTTGTATCTTTACTTCTGTTCCCCGGTCTGTTAAGCCCGGGTTACTTATTGTCGTCTTTCACTTCGTAGTCCGCGTCGACTACTTTTTCGTCTTTGGCCGGGCCGCCGCCCTGGGCCTGGCCGTGCTGCCCTTGCGCCGCCTGCTGCTGGTACATGGAGGCGGTCATTTCATAGAGCGGCTTCGTCAGTTCCTCGGTTTTTCGCTTGATCAGGTCGACGTCTTTACCCTGCAGGGCGTTTTTAAGCTCTTCAACGGCGCGCTTTAAGCGGTCGACCTGGCCCTGGTCCGCCTTGTCGCCGAAATCGCGGATGGCTTTTTCCGCCTGGTAGATGGCACTGTCCGCCTGGTTGCGCGCCTCGGCCTCTTCCTTGCGCTTCCTATCCTGCTCGGCGTACTGCTCGGCATCCTTGACCATGCGCTCGATTTCCTGTTCGGATAAACCGCTTCCGCCGGTGATGGTGATGCTCTGTTCCTTCCCGGTGCCCAGGTCTTTGGCGGAAACGTGCACGATGCCGTTGACGTCGATGTCGAACTTCACTTCGATCTGCGGCACGCCGCGCGGGGCCGGGGGGATGCCCGTCAGCTGGAACCGGCCCAGGGTTTTGTTGTCCGCCGCCATCGGCCGCTCGCCCTGGAGCACGTGGATTTCCACCGTGGTCTGCCCGTCGGCGGCCGTAGAAAAGATCTGGCTTTTGGACGTGGGAATGGTGGTGTTGCGCTCAATCAATTTGGTAAACACGCCGCCCAGGGTTTCGATGCCCAGGGATAACGGGGTGACGTCCAAAAGGAGAACGTCTTTGACTTCCCCGGCCAATACGCCAGCCTGGATGGCCGCCCCGATAGCCACGCACTCGTCGGGGTTGATTCCTTTGTACGGCTCCTTGCCCAGGTAGCGGCGCACAGCCTCCTGGACTGCCGGCATCCTGGTGGCGCCGCCCACCAGCAGGACTTTGTGGATGTCCTTCGGTTCCAGCCCGGCATCGGCCAGCGCCTGCCGGGTGGGACCCATGGTTTTTTCAATCAGGTCGGCGGTCATCTCTTCAAACTTCGCCCTGGTCAGGTTCATGTCCAGATGCTTGGGCCCCTGCGCATCGGCGGTGATAAAGGGCAGGTTGATGTTGGTCGTGGCCAGCGTGCTGAGTTCAATTTTCGCCTTCTCGGCAGCCTCTTTCAAACGCTGCATAGCCATCCGGTCGTTGCGCAGGTCGATGCCGGTTTCCTTCTTGAATTCCGTGACCAGCCAGTCGATGATGCGCTGGTCGAAGTCGTCCC
Source organism: Armatimonadota bacterium (assembly GCA_023511535.1). GTDB lineage: Bacteria > Bacillota > Desulfotomaculia > Desulfotomaculales > Nap2-2B > JAIMBK01. The sequence goes on along the minus strand of JAIMBK010000006.1, from coordinate 47,720 downwards.
CGCCCAGGCGGTTGTTCCCGCTGGTGGCCTTCACCTCGAAGACGCCGTCCCCCAGTTCCAGGATGGAGACGTCAAAGGTTCCCCCACCCAGGTCAAACACTAAAATGGTCTGGTCCTCTTCCTTATCCAGGCCGTAAGCCAGGGCCGCCGCCGTAGGCTCGTTGATGATCCGCAGCACGTCCAGCCCGGCGATCTTCCCGGCGTCTTTGGTAGCCTGCCGCTGGGAATCGGTAAAGTAGGCAGGGACGGTAATCACCGCCTTTTCTATTTTTTCCCCCAGGTAGCTTTCGGCGTCGGCTTTTAATTTTTGCAAAATCATCGCTGAGATTTCCTGGGGCGTATATTCCTTGCCGTCGATATTTACCTTGTAATTGGAACCCATGTGCCTTTTAATGGAAGTAACGGTGCGCTCGGGGTTGCTCACGGCCTGGCGCTTGGCCACCTGGCCCACCAGGCGCTCGCCCGTTTTGGAAAAACCCACCACGGAAGGAGTGGTGCGGCCGCCTTCCGCGTTGGGGATCACCACGGCTTCGCCGCCTTCCATTACGGCCACGCAAGAGTTCGTTGTGCCCAGATCAATGCCGATAACCTTCGCCATCTATTTCTTCACCTCTTCGTTTTGTTTTGCACGCGCCACAACAACCATGGCCGGCCGGATAACCTTTTCCTTCAGGCAATATCCCTTCCGGAACTCTTTGATAATAATGTTGTCCTGGCTTTCCTCGCCGGTTTCCTCCCAGGCCACGGCCTCGTGCCGGCCGGGATCGAACTTCTCGCCCAGGGCGGGAACCGGCGTGAGCCCCTGGGCCTTCAGCAGGTCGCCGAGCTGCCGGTAAATCATCTCCACGCCTTCGTAAAATCCATCCGTGCTCTCCCGCCCGGCGGCCAGCGCCCGCTCAAAGTTGTCCAGCACCGGCAGCAATTCGGTAATCAACTGCTCGCCGGCAAACTTTAATAAATCTTCCCTCTCCCTCAAAGTGCGTTTGCGGTAATTTTCGAAGTCCGCCTGCAGCCTGACCAGGCGGTCCCAGTTTTCCCGGGCGCGGGCTTCGGCCTCACCCAGGCGGCTTTCCAGTTCGGCCACCCTGGCCGCCAGTTCTTCAGCCTGGTTGGCGGCCGGCATTTCTTCGTCAACCGGCTGCGCTTTTTGTTCTTCTTCCGGAATATCCGGAGAAATTTGCCGGGAAGTTTCCTCCGCGACAGTTTTTTGCCGGGCAGGGCCTGGTTGTTTGTCTTGCAGCGGCGCGCTGCTGTTGTTTTCCGCGAGAACTTCTGGATTCATATCTTCTTGATTATTCATATCTTCTTTATGCAGATGGTCACCCACCTGTTTCACCTCACCGTTACCTACTATACTATTTTAAGGTTCATTTACCATCTACCCCGGCCCGCCGTTCGTTTGCCGTCGTTTTTGTACCTCTGTGCCTTTATGCCTTTATGCCTTTATCCCTTGTCCTTATGTGCCAATGAAACTTTATCCCCTATATTTTTCCCTCCGCGTCTTTCCCTTCGCCTTTTTCTTCTTTCTTCTTGATAATCGTATCGATCCTCAAGATGGCCTCGGCCACTTCGCCTGCGGCTTTGAAGGCGCAGGTTTTGACCGGCAGGGGGTCGACCACCCCCGCCTGGTACATGTCGCAAATCTCGCCCGTGTCGCAGTCGACGGCCAGGGCATCGTTATTACTTTCCACCTGGGCGGCAATCACGTCGCCGATTTTCTCCAGGGCATTAAAGCCGGCGTTGGTGACGATCTGGGCCAGGGGGCGCTTAAGGGCTTCCACCACGCAATCTACACCGTAGGCGGCCATCCCGCGCATCCCGGCGCGCAACTTTTCCACTTCGCGGGCCACGGCCACCTCCAGGGCGCCGCCGCCGGGCACAATGCCCCCGCGCAGCGCTGCCTGGACGGCGGCCGCCGCGTCCCGGGCAATGCGCTCGCGTTCACCGACCACTTCCCGGGTAGATGCGCCCACCACCACCGTGGCCATGGGCTTGCCGGCCCCTTCGCAGATCCAGACCTGCTCCAGTTTTTCGTCGTTAAAAACCCGGCGGGCGTGTCCCAGGTATGCTTTCAGCTGTTCCAGATCCTTTTTTAAGCCCGTCCGCTTGAGCATACGCGCGCCGGTATGTTCGGCCGCTTTCCGCAATTCCCGCGCCCGCACCCGCTGGACGACCATCACGCCCGCGTCGGTGAGCATTTCTTCGGCCAGGTCGCTGACTCCGCGGTCGACCAGGACCAGCCCGGCCCCTAGCGCAATAATCTTCCGGACGTTCTCCCGGAACTGGTTCTGCAGCTCCATGTAGCGTGCAAATCCGGACTCGGTGGAGAGGGCTTCGTCTTCAATTTCTTCCGGCTCCAGGGCATCGTCGATGACCAGCACCGGCACGTTTTCCAATTCGCGGGGCATCTGGCGGTTTAAGCGCTCTTTGGTGATGATCACGCCGGAAAAAACCTGGTTTTCGGCCCCTTCCCGGGCAGTGATGGTCTCAACAAACTTAAAGGCCGGTTCCTTTAATTTTTCTTCGCCAATCAGGCGCGCCGCCCGGACCACCAGGTCGGCGATGTCCTCGCGGCCCCGGCCGGCCACCAGAGCCACCCGGGGTACCGCGGGATCGTCCAGCCCGGCCAGGGGGCGGGCCTTTTCCTGCATTAATTCCAATCCCTTTTTTAAGCCGGCGCGTAGACCTTCGATCACCCTGGCGACGGGCACCCCCCGGGATACCAGCTCCACCCCGGTTCCCACCATCGCCCCGGCCATGACGGTGGCCGTGGTGGTCCCGTCGCCAACCTCCTCCTGCTGCGCTTTGGCGATGTTGATCAGCATCCGGGCCGCCGGGTGGTTGGCCTCCATTTCGGTCAGGATAGTTACACCGTCGTTGGTAATGATCACTTCCCCGAAGCGGTCCACCAGCATGGTATCCAGACCTTTGGGGCCCAGTGTGCTTTCCACCGCCGCGGCGATGGCCCGGACGGCGTTGGCGTTGTTCACCAGAGCGGCCAGCCGCTCGTTCACTTCGGCGCCGCCGCTGGCCTGCTGCTTCAACGTCAAATCCGGCTACCTCCACCTTTAAAGATCCGCTCTAAAGCAATTGAGAGATTCTCGGTCAGGTAATCGACGATACTGATTACCTTGGCGTAATCCATCCGGATGGGCCCCAGCACCCCCAGGGAACCGGCGGGCTGGCCGCCCACTCCGTACGTCGCGATGACCATGCTGCAGTCCTGGATGGCCTGGCAGCTGATCTCGCCGCCGATGCGGACGTTTACCCCGGGTTTGCTAATCTGCGCCAGCAGGCTTGCCAGCAGGCTTTCCTGCTCCAAAAGGCTCAACAGCGTTTTCACCTTTTCAATATTATGAAACTCCGGCTGGTTTAAAATATAAAACAGTCCGCCCAGATAAATCTTGTCTTCGGCGCCCGGAACCAGACTGGAGCGCAGGACCTCCAGAACCAGGTCCAGAACGCGCCGGTGCCTGGTTAACTCCAGGTAAATTTCTTTGATCAAGGTAAACCTGATCGTTTCGACGGTATGGCCGCTGAGCTTGGCGTTTAACACGCTCGAGATGGTCGCCAGATCGCCGCCCGTAATGGTGGCGGGAATGTCGATCAGCCGGTGCTGGATCATCCCGTTTTCCATGACCAGCACCAGCAGAGCGCGCCCCACGCCCATCTCGATTAACTGAATGTGCCTGTACGGCCCGACTTCTATTTTCGGCGACTGCACCACCGCCGCGCACTGGGTCAGCTGGGATAAAAGCTGGCCGGTGCGCTGAAGAAGAAGGCCGATATCCCTGACTTTGCTCGTGTACTCCTGCCTGATCAGGTCTTCTTCTTCCGGCGACAGTTTGTATTTTTGCATCAGGTAGTCTACATAATACCGGTAACCCCGTTCGGAAGGGATCCGGCCGGCGGAGGTATGCGGCTGCTCAATGAAACCCATTTCTTCCAGATCCGCCATCTCGTTCCGGATGGTGGCCGGACTGACCCCCAGTTTATACTTTCTGGCGATGGTCCGCGAACCAACCGGTTCCGCGGTATCGATATACTCGTTAATAATGGCCAAAAGAATTTGCTGCTGGCGGGAATTCAGTTCCATCCGGCGCCACCTCCTTTTGTTAGCACTCTACTTCATTGAGTGCTAAACCCCTAAGTTAAAACATAGCACTCCCGCGGGTATTTGTCAAGGTCTAGACAAAGCTGGCAAACACCTGGTTAGCCACCGGCAGACCCCGGGGGGTAAGGCGTAAGAAATTGTTTTTTATTTCAATCAAATTTAATTTCAGCAAACGGTCCAGCTCAACGCGGTAAACCTCTTCGACGGCCTGCCCGAAGCGGTCGGCAAAAGCTTTTAAATCAAGGCCCTCCCGCAGGCGCAACCCTAAAAAAACAGTTTCCGCCAGCAAGGTTTGCCTGGTTAGTTTTTCCCGTCCGGCAACCGGCAATTCTCCCGCCTTCAGGCGGACAACGTATTTTTCTAAAGAAGTTTCGTTGCTGAACCGGCAGGAACCGGAAAAAGAATGGGCCGCCGGGCCGAGGCCCAGGTAGGGGAGGTTGCGCCAGTAGCGCAAGTTGTGCCGGCACCGGCCGGCCGGTACGGCAAAATTGGAAATTTCGTAATGGATCAGGCCGGCCGCGGTTAAGATTTCGATCGCCAGCTCAAACATGGCCAGTTCGGCTTCTTCGTCAACGGGAGCCACCTTTCCGGCCTGCACGTCCCGCCATAAAGGGGTGCCTTCTTCCAGCTGCAAACCGTAAGTGGAAACGTGGCTGGGCCGGAGGTCCAGAATCCGTTTTAAACATTCCTCCCAATCCGCCGGCGTCTGGCCGGGAATGCCAAAAATTAAATCGAGATTTAGATTGGCAAACCCGGCTTCCCGGGCCATCCGCACAGCTTCCCGGGCCTGCTCAAAAGTATGCATCCGGCCTAAAAATTTGAGCAGCCGCTCCTGAACGGCCTGCACGCCAAGGCTCAACCGGTTTACGCCCGCCTCCCGGAGCGCGGCGAGCTTTACCCCGTCCACCGTGCCGGGGTTGGCCTCCACCGTTATTTCCGCCCCCGGCAGAACAAAAAAGCATCGCCGGCAGCTTCCCAGGATCGCGGCCAGGGCTGGCGCCGGCAAACAGGTGGGCGTCCCGCCCCCCAGGTAGATCGTTTCCACTTCCTTTGCTTCGGGGGGAAGGGATGCGCTGACCAGTTCCATTTCTTTTATTAAGGCGTTCAGGTAAGCATCCGCGTCTTTTTCGTTGTACGGATAAGAAATAAAATCGCAATAATTACATTTTTTCAGGCAAAAGGGAACGTGGATGTATAAACCGATGGACATAAAACATTCACATTCTTCCAATGCGTTTGTTCAGGCGTCCAGGGAACGCCCTGTTTTTGCCGGAACAAAAGGCGCCAAGGTGCCAAGGCGCAGAGGTGAGCGCTACCGGTCGCCCGCCGCTTTCAGCAGGTGACGGGCTATCTTTCCCGTTGGGGTTTTGGGAAGTTCGCAAAATTTAACCCTCATGGACACATCTATTTTTTTGGTCATTTGGGCACGAAGCGCTTCTTTTTCCACGGTGCATTTCTCGTCCAATTGGACAAAGGCGATCAATTCTTTTTCGCCGCCGGGCAACTCTTCAATTAAAACGGCACATGCTTCCACTCCGGGAAACTCATTGAGCGCCCTCTCCAGTTCCCGCACTTTAATTACGTCTTCCAGGCTGATGTTTACTTCGCCCATTCCCCCGGCTCCCCTTTCCTCAACCGGACTTTTTACCTTATCTTATACCTTATCGCAAGCAGATGTCAATTACCTGCCCGGACGTTCTAAAACAGCCTCTGTATCTCTGTACCTTTTTGCCTCTGTGCCTTTATTTTCTTTCTTTCTTTAAATGGAGGGAACGAACGTTTTCATGGGGAACTCCCCTTATATTTTACGCCAGTTCCACCACTGTCACCCCGGCGCCGCCTTCGCCGGGTTCGCCCAGACGGAAGGACTTCACCCGCCGGTCGGTTTTCAGCTGCTCCTGGATGGCCGCGCGCAGGGCGCCCGTCCCTTTGCCGTGAATCAGGTAGACCCGGGGGAGCCCGGCCAGGACGGCGTCGTCCAGGTACTTCTCCACCTCCAGCAGGGCTTCGCCGGCCCGCCGGCCGCGCAAATCCAGGTTGACGGAGATGTCCCTGGCCCTGGCCGCCGCCAGGCCGGCGCCGGCGGGCTTTTCGCCGGGTCTCCCGGCCGCCGCCGGTTCCCGGCGAATAATGCGCATTTCCCGGAGGGGCAGGGTGAGTTTGATCGCCCCTACCTGCACCTGGGCCTGGCCGTCTCCGGCCGGCGCTACCACCCAGCCGGTCTGGTTAAACCCGGGAAGGTATACTTCCTGGCCGGCCCTGACCTCCGCAGGAACCTCACCCTCCCCTTTTTCCGCCGGGAACTCCGGATCAGGAATCTTCTCCGCAGCGTGCCGGATTTTCCGCCTGGCCTCCAGAATTGCTTTCTCCCTTTCGGCCTGCGCTTCTTCGTTTGCCCGCGCGCGCATTTCCCGGACAATTTCCTCCACTTCCCGCCGGGCCTGCCGCACCAGGTACCGGGCTTCTTGAGCGGCCTTCTTGATGATTTCCTGCCGGCGCGCCGTGAGATCTTTTTCCATCTCCAGGTAGCGCTCTTTTAGCTGCCGGGCTTCCTCTTTCAAACGGCCGGCTTCTTCCCTGTCCCGGGCGGCCAGTTGCCGGTCGCGCTCCAGCTCCGGGAGCAAATCCGCCAGGGCGGCCTGTTCTTTGCTTAAAAATTCCCTGGCCCGGGCGATCAGCGCCGCATCCACCCCGAGGCGCAGAGCGATGGCAAAAGCCTGGCTGCCGCCGGGCCGGCCCGTCAACAGGCGGTAGGTGGGCTTAAAGCTAACAGCGTCAAATTCCACGCAGGCGTTCTCCATTCCCTGCCGGCCGTGGGCAAACTCTTTCAACTCGCTGTAGTGGGTGGTGGCGATGGTCTTCGCGCCTTTACCCTGCAGCCTTTCCAAAATGGCCCGGGCCAGGGCCGCCCCCTCGACGGGATCGGTGCCGGCGCCCAGTTCATCTAAAAGAACCAGGCTCCCCGCATCGGCCTCTGCTAAGATCTGCACAATGTTCTTCATGTGCGCGGAAAAAGTGCTCAGGCTCTGCTCAATGCTCTGTTCGTCGCCGATATCGGAAAACACGCGCCCAAAAACACCCAGCCGGGCGCCGGCGGCGGGAACGTGCAGGCCGGATTGGGCCATCAGGACCAGCAGGCCCGCCGTTTTCAGGGCGACGGTTTTCCCGCCGGTGTTCGGCCCGGTAATGATCAGGGTATCGAAATCCTCCCCCAAACGCACGTCGATGGGCACCACGCCGCCGGTAAGCAAAGGGTGGCGGGCCCCCTTAAAATGGAAAAAGGGCCGGCCGGGAGTAATCTCCGGCTCCTGTGCGTCCAGCGCCTGGCTGTAGCGGGCTTTGGCCAGAATAAAATCGATCCGGCCGAGGCGGTTCAGGGAAACGGCGAGTTCTTCCGCCGCGGCGGCCACCTGGGCCGAAAGGGCGGCCAGAATTTTCTCGATCTCCTGCCTTTCCGCCGCCTGCAGCCGGCGGATTTCGTTGTTGGCTTCCACCACGGCCATCGGTTCAATGAAAATGGTCGCCCCGCTGGCCGACTGATCGTGAACGATCCCCGGTACCTGGGCGCGGAACTCCTGCCTGACGGGAATCACGCAGCGCCCCTCCCGCATCGTTACCAGCGGTTCCTGCAGGTATTTCCGGATGCCCGGCGACCGGATCAGGTGCTCCAGCCGCTCCTTGATCTCCTGCTGCCGCCCGGCCAGCCGGCGCCTGATCCCGGCCAGCGCGGGCGAAGCGTGGTCGGAAACTTCCGGTCCGGGGAGAATGGCCGCGAAAATATTTTTCTCTAAAGTTGCGAAATTGCCGATGGCGGAGCCAATCTCTCCCAAAAGGGGGTAGCGTTCGCGCCGCTCCATAAAAAACTTTTTATAACGTTGGCAAGCCTCCAGAGCCTGGCCGACGGCAAAAAGCTCCCCCGGCGCGAGCGTGCCCCCCTGCTGCGCCCTGAATATTTCCCGCCGAACGTCCGGCCAGCCGCCCGGATCGGCCAGCGGCTCCAGGCGCAACAGCTCCCTGCCTTCGGTAGTCTCGGCCTGAGCGCGCAAAATCGGTTCCCGTTCGGTCAGCGGCCGCAGCGCCAGGGCAAGTTCCCGCCCCGCCGCGGAAACACAAAAGGATGCCAGGCGGTTTAAAATTTTATCGTACTCCAGGCGTTTTAAATCTTGTGAAATCAGGGGGACACCATACTCAATTATCTGTTCACTTCCTTCCGCCGGGGCCCTTTTGGTCCGCTTTTGCGCGGCCGCAAAGCCCGTCCCAGTGCTTCTTCAAGACCGGCAAGAAAAGCTTCGTCGCCAAGTGGCCGCCCCGTCCTCTCGTGACGTCGCAATGCTTGAACGTCCTCTTCAGGGATGTCCCGGGTAAGATATTCCCGCCAGTCTCCGAACATCTCCAATAACGGCCCGACCCGCACCAGCCGGTCGTCACGCCCCGCAAGGTGCGCCGCGGCACTGCTCCAGGGATACTGCCAGGGCTCTTTTACCAATCCGGCACGCACGGGATTAAGCTCTATATAGCGTGCCGCGGTATACAGGTGAGCCTCAGCCAGCGGAAATGAAGAAAAGCGACCCTGCCACAAGTGTCCCGTCCAGCCCTCCCGTAAGTTCACCCGGCAGGTGTAGCGGCGATGAGCTTCGGCAATCGCCCTGGTCAAAGCCTCTTTTGACGGTGGCACAGCGATGAGATGTACGTGGTTCGGCATCAGGCAATACGCCCAAACCTCTACCTTCCACCTGGAACACCATTCCGCCATCAGGTGCAGATATGCTCTGTAGTCCTCTTCGCAAAAAAATGTTTGCTGCCGCCGGTTGCCCCGCTGGGTAACGTGGTGGGGCACACCAGGCGCCACTACTCGCGCTATCCTGGCCATGCCTTTATCATACTATACTATGAGCATAGTTCTCAAGGACAAAAATTTTAGTATGGTGTCCCCCGAATTTTCCGGAAAAAGTGCCCGGTAGTGATTCCACCCGGAATTAAAGAGAGGATTACCTCTTTCCCCGGACCTTTTCCGCCCCGCTCCAGGGCCTGCCGATAGGCACGGGTTACTTTGGAAACGTAATCCGGCCCGTGCCGGCGGGCGTCGATCCGGAGAACGCTTGCCCCGGTCTCCATTACCGCCCGCAGCTCGTCTAGCAGGCAAAGCTCCCGGGAGTTAAAGATGTGCATCCGGCAGAACCGGTCGACTTCAACGGGGAAAAGAACGCCGCGGCGGTCCCGCAGGTAGCATTTGTGCTCCCGGCAGGGCCGCGGGCATTTCTTTTCCGGGGTCAGGCCCCCCAGGACGCTCCCGGGCGCGCAGTATTCGGAAACCATTAATTCCACGCCGCCGTGCACCAGGACTTCCGCGGGTACTTTCGCGCAGCCGGCCACCTCCCGGATTTGCTTCCTCGTCAACTCCGGGGAAAGAGCCACCTGCGCCGCGCCCGCCGCGTGCAGATAGCGGCCCGTCCAGCTGTTCCATACATTGAAGGCAAAATCCGTGGAAAAGGGGATTTTCAGTTCTCTAACCAGCTCCAGCAAACCCAGGTTGCCCACCAGGATCCCGTCCGCCGGCCACCCGGCAACTTCCCGGCAGAGTTCGTAAATCGCCGGCAACTCCCCGTCTTTGATAATCCGCGGCGTGGCGAAAATAAATTTCACTCCGTGCTCCCGGCAGTAGCGGAACCCCGCGTGCAAATCCTCCCGGCCGGCCGGCGGAAAACGGAAAGCGTCGCCGCCAAAGTAGATCTGGTCGGCCCCGGCGTCCGCCGCCGCCCGCACGGAGGCCAGGTCGCCGGCAAAAACAGCCAGCAAAGGAAGCCCGGCGGGGGAAAATTCTCCGGAAGGAAACTGATCATCATCTCCGGACCGGCCGTCCCCGGCAAGATACCGCTTTCCGTTCTTTAAGGCCAGTGCCAGCCGCTGCTCAAAAACTTCCGGCGAGGGCGCCCCTGCTCTGTGGGCGGCCCGCGCTCTGGCTTTGGCCAAAGATCTGATCGCCTGCCGCCTGGCGGCGTTGATTTCGCTCACCGGGTAAATCACCGCCCCTTCCAGGCGGCAATCCAACCCGGCCAGCGTAAAGGGGGTGTTTCCCAGGCGGTCCAACTGCTGTTCAAGAAATTCAGCGGACAACGGTGCTTTTAGGGCGGGCTCGCCCGGGGAAAGGGTCTTTCCCTCACCCGCGTTGCCCTCCTCATCCCGGACGGAAATAACCAGCGGCTTTCCCGCTTTTGCCTGCACAGAAAAGTATACCGGTACTTTCCGGATTTCCCGGGGGGAGGTAAAGGTGGCTCTGGCCCGCTCGATCAGTTCTCTGTCGTGGGTTTTAAAGACCCGGTCCCCCGGGCGGGCCGGACCCCGGTACGCCAGCCGGACCGTCTGCCCCGGCCGGGCGGACGGGACTTTTTTCCCATCCACGAAAATTTCCCCGACCTCAAAACCGTCCCGGCCGCCCTCGGTAACCCAAACCTCCAGACCGTCGCCGACGTTTAAGCCGTCCTCCAGAGTGATCTGCAGCCAGCCGTTCTCCCGGCAGCGCACCCGGCCCAAAAAGACTCCCCGGTTGTTCGGGCGCTTATAACTCATCAGCAATTTGCCCTGCTGCCCGAAAAGGTAGCCGGCGGTAAACTCCCGGTTAAAAATTTGCGCCAGATCCTTCGCCTCCTCCGGCGCAACAAAAAATTTCTCCGGCCCCAGGGCGGCGGCCCGGTCAAGCAACTGCCGGTAAATGCGCACCACCGTCGCCACGTACTCCGGTCTCTTCAGGCGGCCCTCAATTTTAAAAGCGTCGACGCCCGCCTGGATGAGGGCGGGAAGGTGCCGGCTGACGTTCAAATCGCGCGGGCTTAAAAGGTACTCGCCCACCTGGCCGGGATCGGCCAACGGCCGGCCGTGCCCGTCGACCAGGGTATACGGCAGCCGGCAGGGCTGCGCGCAACGCCCGCGGTTGCCGCTGCGCCCGCCCACCAGGCTGGAGAACAGGCACTGCCCGGAATAGCAGACGCACAACGCGCCGTGGATAAACACCTCTACCCCGGCCCCCGTCTCTTCCTTGATTCTTTGCACTTCCGCCAGGTGTAATTCGCGGGCCAGGATGACCCGCTGGAAACCCAGCCGGCGTAAGTTCGCCACCGCCGGGGAGTTATGCACGGTCATCTGGGTGCTGGCGTGCAGGGGCAGCTCCGGAACCACCTCCCGGGCCAGCGCGGCCAGCCCCAGATCCTGCAAAATGGCCGCGTCGGCGTCGGCGCGGGCGAGAAAAAAAAGAAACCGGGCGGCCTGTTCCAGCTCTTCCTCCGCCACCAGCGTATTCACTGTCACGTAAACCTTCACGCCGCGCACGTGGGCGTATTCGATGGCCCGGGCCAGCTCCGCGTCGTCAAAATTCGCTGCCGACTGCCGGGCGTTAAACGAGCGGCCCCCCAGGTAGACCGCGTCGGCGCCGTTCTGCACCGCTGCCACCAGCGCCTCCCAGCTCCCCGCCGGAGCCAGCAACTCGGGTTTGCCGGGCATTTTTCCATCCTCCAAAAATTTTTTATTTGTAATACATCAATACATCATTTTCGAAAAAAAGTAAAGGTCCCGCCCCCTTCAGATAATTACAAGTGATGTTGTCATTAGTTTAATATTCTTGACCAACCGGACGGACGCCCTCCTAAAGCCGAAGCCGCACCCGGTATTCCCGCAGCCAGAGGTCGATCTGGACCAGATAGGCGAAAAGCTGGGCGCCCCCCATCAGTTGCCCGAACCAGGCCGGGTCGAAGGCAATGGCGTCGCTCTGGAGGAGTTCGTGCACAAAACCGGCATTGACCAGCCGGCGCAAGGGGGCGGCAGGGTCAGCCAGGATACGCCGGAGCCAGGTGCGCACCGCTTCCCGGTAGGTGGGGTTGTGCGTTTTCGGGTACGGGCTTTTGCGCCGCGCCAGTAAATCCGCCGGCAGCACCCCGGCCAGCGCCCGGCGCAAAATTCCCTTTTCCCGGCCGTCGCAATTTTTCATCGCCCAGGGAATATTCCAGGCGTATTCGACCAGCCGGTGGTCGCAAAACGGCACCCGCACCTCCAGGCCCGCGGCCATGCTCATCCGGTCCATCCGGTCAAGCAGGACGGGCATCCAGCGGGTGATGTTCAGGTAAAGAATCTGCCGCATGCGCGCTTCAAATTTGCTTTCACCCGGAAGAAGGGGAACTTCCGCCAGGGCTTCCCGGTAACGGTCGGCAAGATATTCTTCCGGATGGACGTACGAAAGAAGCTCCGGCGAGAGCAGACGCGTCCGTTCGCGGATTAGCCGCAGCCACGGAAAGGTCCCGTTTGGGCTGGCTTCCCAGTCCCGGCACCAGGGATAGCCGCCGAATATTTCGTCGGCGCACTCCCCCGCCAGGGCCACGGTGGCCCCTCTTTTCACCGCCCGGGAAAAGAGATAAAGGGAGGCGTCGATATCAACCATTCCCGGAAAATCGCGCGCCCGCAGGGCGACCGGCAGCGCATCGACCAGTTCGGGCGTGTCGAGGAAAACGGCGCGGTGGCGGGTCCCGAAGAAAGAAGCGATTTTCGGTGCCCACGGCGCATCGGCACTGGGTTGAAAGCAGTTCGGCCGGAAATGGCGATTGTTGTCCACGTAGTCCACGGAGTAAGTGACCAGCGGCCCGCCGCCAGCCCGCACCAGCTCACGGGCGGCAAAGGCGGTGATGGCGCTGGAATCCAGGCCGCCGGAGAGTAAAGTGCACAGGGGAACGTCGGAAACCAGTTGCCTTTTCACGACGTCTTCCAGCAACTGGCGAATCTTCCCGGCGGTAGCCGGCAGGTCGTCTGAATGTGGCTTGCTTTCCAGGGACCAGTACTGGCAAATTTGCACCCCCCGGCGGTCGTAAACCAGCCAGTGCCCCGGCTTAAGTTCCTGCAGGCCGCGAAAAATTCCCTGACCGGGCGTGCGGGCCGGGCCAATCAGAAAAATTTCGGCCAGGCCAACGGCGTCCACCTCCGCCGGGACGGCCGGGTGGACCAGCAGGGATTTCGGCTCGGAACCGAAAAGAAAAGCGCTTCCCCGTTGAGCATAAAAGAGGGGCTTGACCCCCAACCGGTCGCGGGCTAAAAAAAGCCGCTGGTCGCCTGCACTCCAGACGGCGAAGGCAAAAATGCCGTTGAGGCGCTCGACGCAATCCGTCCCCCATTCGATATAAGCGTTAAGCAAAACTTCCGTATCGGAATGACCGAAAAATTTATGCCCCCTGGCCGCCAGCTCCCGCCGCAGCTCAGAAGTATTATAAAGTTCGCCGTTGTAGGTAATTACGTATTCCCTTTCTCCTCGCCGGCGAACCATCGGTTGACTCCCGCCCTTTGGATCGATGACCACCAGGCGGCGGTGCGCCAGGGCCGCCCGCGGCGAAAGCCAAAAGCCGCTGTCGTCCGGCCCCCGGCAGGACAGGGTTTGCGCCATTTCCTCCAGAACGGTGCGCGCTTTGGTGAGGTCTACCTCCCAATCTATCCAGCCCGTTATTCCACACATCTGGCTCTCCCTCCAAAACTTTTTTCTTGCCGGCGGACGTCAGCATCGTTTTTTCCGTCGAAAACCCCTCTGGCGATGAAAATTTTTCCTTATTCCGGCGAAATTTTTTCTGACGTCCGGCATCTGACGAGTCACAACCAATCTGGAGGGCGCCATTGCCCGGACCGGAGTTACCTCCTTGCAACTACCCGGCATCTTTATCTTATGCGCCAAAGAGAAAAGTGTCCGCCGGGCCGTTCTGGATAATCATGGAATAAAATTATTCAAAAATTTTTCCCGGCCCCCTTGACTAAATGAAAGGTTTGATCTATACTTCTTCTGAAAAATACAAGGAAGTATTTAACGGCAAAGAAGCCCTTGGGCAGGGATGGTTCTGACTAGGGGCTTTTTCTATTTTCGCAATCCAGCTCAAGCAAAGGCGCATTTTCGGGGCGTTGTCGCTCCGCCTCACAAAAATGCGCTTTTTTATTTTGGCTGTTCTTCCGGGATGGATCAGGCGCCGTCCAGACCGGAAAGAGCAAATAAAAAATGACGGGAGGTTTTATCCATGCGGAGTCGGTCGAAAAGGCCAAAACTTTCCATCCTGTTTCTCATCCTTTGTTTTTTGCTCGCCTGCCCGGGTCTGGCCCTGGCCGGGGAGGCAGCTTCGGACACCGGCGACACCACCTTTATCTTAATCAGCGCCGCGCTGGTGATGATCATGACGCCGGGAGTCGCCCTCTTTTACGGCGGAATGGTACGGAAGAAGAACGTCCTGAGCATACTCATGCAGTGCTTTATCATTATTTGCCTGGTTTCCGTGCAGTGGGTCCTGTTTGGTTATAGCCTGGCTTTCGGCCCCGACCACAGTCACCTGATCGGTGGACTGGACTGGTTGGGCTTAAAAGGGGTTGGCCAGGAGCCCAATCCCGATTACGCGGCCACCATCCCCCACCAAACCTTTATGGTTTTTCAGCTCATGTTTGCGATCATTACGGCTGCCCTGATCACCGGTTCGATTGCCGAAAGAATGCGTTTTCCGGCTTTTCTTGGCTTCATTCTGCTCTGGACTACTTTCGTCTATGATCCGCTGGCCCACTGGGTCTGGGGTCTGGGCGGCTGGCTACGCGAACTGGGCGCCCTGGATTTCGCCGGAGGGACGGTTGTGCACATCAGCTCCGGAGTTTCCGGGTTGATCGCTGCTTTAGTGCTGGGCCGGCGGAAAGGATACGGCAGCGAACCCATGCTCCCCCATCACCTGCCCATGACTGTGCTGGGGGCGGCGCTGCTCTGGTTCGGCTGGTTCGGGTTTAACGCCGGCAGCGCCCTGTCTGCCGGAGGTCTGGCCGCCAGCGCCTTTACGGTGACCAACACTGCTGCCGCCATGGCGGCCCTTTCCTGGGTTTTTGCCGAATGGGCGCACCACGGCAAACCCACCATGTTGGGCGCAGCCAGCGGCGGCGTGGCTGGACTGGTGGCCATCACTCCCGCTGCCGGTTTTGTGGGCCCGCTGGCGGCCCTGCTCATCGGTCTGGTCGCCGGGGTGGTTTGCTACCTTGCCGTCAGTATCCTCAAGGCCCGGCTGGGCTACGATGATTCGCTGGACGTTTTCGGGGTACACGGAATCGGCGGCACCTGGGGCGCCCTGGCCACCGGTCTGTTCGCCTCCACCGCCGTCAACCCCGCCGGCGCCGACGGGCTGTTTTTCGGCAATCCCGGCCAGCTCTGGATTCAGTTCATCGGTGTAGCCAGCACCTGGGTTTTCGCTGTAATTTTAACCTTCGTCATTTTAAAAGTCGTCGGGCTCTTCACCAAACTACGCGCCAGCGCCGATGAAGAAGAGCAGGGTTTAGACCTGACCCAGCACGGCGAAGACGGGTACGCGGACCTGGTGATCGGTGCTCCGGTAGGCCGGGGGATTGCGGATAGCGAAACAACTGCGGCCACTCTTAAGGAGCCTTCGGTAAGCTCTTCCTGATTACTGACTGATAAAATTTCGAAAGGGGTGTTCCTGGCGTGACCAAAATCGAATGTATTTTGCGTCCCGGCAAGCTGGAGGAAGTTAAAGACGCCCTGGGTAAATTTGGCATCCATGGCATGACCGTCACCCAGGTAATCGGCTGCGGGCTGCAAAAAGGGCGCACGGAAGTCTACCGGGGCGCCGAATACAGTATCAACCTGCTGCCTAAAGTGAAGGTAGAGATTGTTATCCGGGACCAGGACGTGAACCAGGTAGTGAATTTAATCGCCCAGGCGGCCCGGACGGGAGAAATCGGCGACGGCAAAATTTTCGTTTACCCGGTGGCCGACGCCATCCGCATCCGCACCGGGGAAAAAGGAGAAAGCGCAATTTAATCAGGCGGAGAAATCGCCACGTCGATTTCTCTTCAAACAGCAAGGATGAATGCCTGGAGCGGCCCAATTATTTTTGAAAACCTCTTGACAAAAGGAAAAAAATGGTCAAGGGCTTTTACCTTAAAAAAGCAAAGGCGCTCAAAAGGAGCAGAGTTGCTCCTCCTTAAAGAGCGCCTTTTAATTTTTGAAAACAGATAGCACAGGAGCATTTTAAGGCAAAGTTGCCGGCCGCTGTTTACCCGGGGCCGGCATTTATATTTTCATTCTGGAGGGATGAATTGATGACCAGAAAAATCGCCTTCTACGGCAAGGGGGGCATCGGCAAGTCGACCACCCAGCAAAATACGGCAGCCGCCATGAACTACTTCTTTGGTAAAAAAGTGCTCATTCACGGCTGCGATCCCAAGGCTGACTGCACCCGGCTCATTCTGGGAGGCAAATCACAGATTACCGTAATGGATACGCTGCGGGAGTACGGGGAAGACGCCGTGACTGTGGAGAGGGTGGTCAAGACCGGCTACGGCGGGATTAAATGCGTGGAGTCAGGCGGGCCGGAACCAGGGGTAGGCTGCGCCGGCCGGGGAGTAATCACGGCCATCAACCTGATGGAAGAAATGGGTGCCTATACGCCGGATCTGGATTTCATCATTTTCGATGTGCTGGGCGACGTGGTCTGCGGCGGGTTTGCCATGCCGGTGCGGGAAGGCAAGGCGCAGGAGATTTATATCGTTGCTTCCGGGGAGATGATGGCGCTCTATGCCGCCAACAACATCTGCCGGGGAATGGTCAAATATGCCGAGCAAAGCGGCGTGCGCATCGGCGGAATCATCTGCAACAGCCGGAACGTGGACGGCGAAAGAGAACTGGTGGAAGAATTCTGCGCCCGGATCGGCACCCAAATGATTCATTTTATTCCCCGCGATAACATTGTCCAGAAGGCGGAATTCAACCGGAAAACGGTTACGGAGTTTGACCCGGATTGCGCCCAGGCTCGGGAATACCGGAAACTGGCGGAAAAAATCATTAACAATGACCATTTTGTGATTCCGCAACCGATGAGCATGGAGGAAATGGAAAGCCTGGTTTTAAAATACGGCTTACTTGTCTAGAAAACCGCCCCAGCCGGATTCTTCAAGCGGGTCGACCGAATCCTGTGCGGGCGAAATAAGGAGGGAATATCGGCAATGAAAATGATCCGGGCAATTATCAGGCCGCAAAAAACGGAAGAAGTGGTGGATGCTCTGGAAGCTGCCGGCTACGTCGCCTTAACTAAAATGGACGTGGCCGGCCGGGGGAAGCAAAAAGGGCTCCAGATCGGCAGTGTTTATTACGACGAACTGCCCAAGACCATGTTAATGCTGGTTACCGAAGATGAAAATGTGGAAGAGATCATCAGCATTATTAACCAGGCGGCCTACACGGGGAATTTTGGCGACGGCAAGATTTTTGTAAGCCCGGTGGAGGAAGCTTATACCATCAGGACCGGCAGCCGGGAGCTATAGGAGGTGCTGTTTGCTTGAAAGAAATAATCGCCATCATCCGGCCCAATAAAATTGCCAAAACCAAAGAAATCCTGGCCGAACTCGGCTTTCCCGCGCTTTCCGCGGCAAAAGTACTGGGCCGGGGGAAGCAAAAAGGGCTGGCCGGGGAGGTTGCCTTTCCCGTCAACCCCAAACTGGCCGCCCGGCCGGGAGGAATGAAGTACATTCCCAAGCGGCTCATTTTCCTGGTCGTTGGCGACGAAGACGTGCCGCTGGTGGTCGCCGTAATTACCAAAGTAAACCGGACAGGCGAAATCGGCGACGGGCGAATCTTTATTTGTCCCGTTGAAAACGCCGTCCGCATCCGAACGCAAGAAAGGGGAGCAGCGGCAATATCCTGAGAAATATTTTCTGAGGACATGACTCTGCTTCTGAGTAACGGTGCCCCACCCGCCCTCATTATGCTGAACGAAGGAATGTAAGGGCTATTGACCCCGGGAGACATGATAGGGTGAGCAGGGGGCGAACAGGTGGGTTACGCCACCCAAGATAAATTTTAAAAATGGCAGATAGATATAGCTTTTTAGAGCATCAATGAAAAATATTGAGATAGGAGGGAAAAAATGCCCCTGATTAACCTGAAATGCAACGAAAAAATCCCGGAGCGGGGTAAACACATCTATATTCATGATCCGGCAGAGCCGGTCATCCCGGCCTGCAACATCAACACCATACCGGGGGATATGACCGAGCGGGGGTGTGCCTTCGCCGGTGCCCGGGGTGTAATCGGCGGCCCCATCGCCGACATCATCGCCATGGTGCACGCCCCCGTCGGCTGCGCCTGGTATACGTGGGGCACCCGGCGCCACCTGTCGGACCTCTATCCCTGGGCCGCCCCCGGCCGGTTGACCAACACCTCCTTTAACCGGCGCTATTGTGTCGTCACGGACATGCAGGAAAAAGACGTGGTTTTCGGCGGGGTCAAAAAACTCAAGCAGTGCTGTCTGGAAGCCGTCCGCCTTTTCCCGGAAGCAAAGGGGGTGATTATCTTTACCACCTGCACCACCGGGTTGATCGGGGACGACGTGCAGGCGGTCGCCCGCGAGGTGGAAAAGGAAACCGGGCTCCCCGTCTTCACGGCGGAATCCCCCGGCTGCTCGGGGGTGAGCCAGTCCAAAGGGCACCACGACTTCAACATCCAGTTTTACCGCCAGGTGCGTGCTTTGCGCGAGCGGCGGCCGGAACTGAAAATGCCGGAAACAGAAAAAACCCCTTACGACATCTGCCTGATCGGGGAATACAACATGGATTGGGACCTGAAAGTAATCAAGCCGTTATTTGAAAAAATCGGCGTGCGCATTGTGGCTGTTTTTACCGGCAACGAAAGGATTCACAATCTGCTCAAAATGCCGGACGTAAAACTAAACGTGGTGCACTGCCAGCGCTCGGCCGAATACATCGCCGAAATGGAAAAAGACGGTTACGACATCCCGTTTATCCGCTGTTCTCTGTTTGGTGTGGAGCAGACGGCCAGGGCCTTAAGAGAAGTGGCGGCTTTCTTTGGACTTGAAGAGCGGGCCGAAAAAGTGATTGCCGAAGAAACGGCGCGCACCGAAAAGTCCCTGGCTTTTTACCGCTCCCGGCTGGCCGGCAAGCGGGTGGCCATTTACGTCGGCGGCCCGCGCGTCTGGCACTGGATTAAATTAATGGAAGAACTGGGGATGGAAGTGGTGGCCGGCGCCTGCACCTTCGCCCACGAGGATGACTACGAAAAAATCAACGCCCGGCACAAAGGGGGTATGCTGGTGATTGACGCGCCCAACGAATTCGAAATCGAGGAAATGCTCATGGAATATAAGCCGGATTTGTTTCTCAGCGGCCTGAAAGAAAAATACCTGGGCCGCAAGATGGGCATCCCGACGGTAAATTCCCACTCTTACGAGAAAGGACCCTACGCTGGATTTGCCGGCCTGATCAACTTCGCCCGCGACATCTACCAGGGGATTTATGCCCCGGTCTGGCGCTTTCAAAACGGCCTGCCGTCCGGGGAGGCAGCGGATGAGAGAAAGGAAGGGAAGGCCGCATGTCAGTAAAAGAATCACCGGTAAAGGAAATCCCGGTCGAAGGAATCACCTACGACCAGATTAAAATCGAAAAAATTCCGGCTACTCCTGCCTACATTCCGCGCGACGCCCGGCTCATCCCCGCGGAAAACCGGGCCGTGGTGATCAACCCCGGCTACACCTGCATGCCTTTAGGCGCCATGCTGGCCGTCCTGGGCGTCCGCCGGGCCATCCCTTTCGTGCAGGGGGCCCAGGGGTGCACCACTTACGTACGCTATACCTTCTGCCGGATCTTCAAAGAGCCGGCCGCCATCGCCACGGCCTCCTTCCACGAAGACGCCGCCGTTTTCGGCGGAAGGCGCAACGTGGTGGAAGGCATCCGGAACCTGGTGGTGCGCTACTGGCCGGAGGTAATCGGCGTGGTCACCACCTGTTCCAGCGAGATCATCGGCGACGATATGGTCAGCTTTCTGAAAATGGCCAGAAAGCGGCTGCGCGACGAAATCGGGGCGGAAAAGGAAGAGGCCGTCGCCATCGTCCTGATCAATACCCCCAGCTTTGCCGGCTCCCACGTCGAAGGGTACAACCGGGCGGCGCGCGCCTTTCTGGAAACCCTGGCGACCAGGCGCACCAGGCCGAACAAAAAGATTAACATCATCCCCGGTCTGGTTTACCCCGGGGACATCCGGGAAATCAAGCACCTGCTCCAGGAGATGGAAATTGTTGGGACGGTCCTCTTTGACATCGCGGACACTCTGGACGCCCCCCTGCATCCACCGCAGAGCCTGCCCTATTACCCGCCCGGCGGCACCACCCTGGAGGAAATCCGGGAAATGGCCAACGCCGCCGCCACCTTCGCCCTCCAGCCGGAAGCCGGCGGGGCGGGTGCCCGGTTCCTGGAGCGCCGGTTCGGCCTGCCGGCGGTGGTGGGGCCGATGCCGGTGGGGGTGGCGGCCACGGACGCCTTCGTCCAGGCCCTCGCCCGCTTCACCGGCCGGGGGGTGCCGCAATCCCTCCTGGACGAGCGGGGACGCCTGGTCGACGCCATGGCCGACACCTTTCATCACACCATGATGAAACGGGTGGCCGTCTTCGGAGACCCCGATACAGCCCTGGGGTTGACCAGGTTTGTCTGCGAACTGGGCATGACACCGGTGGCGGTGGCCGCCGGCACCCCGACCAGGACCTTTGGGCGTGCTGCACAGGCAATCTTTGCTGAGTACCAGCACCTGTTCCTGGATCAGCCAAAGATTTTTAACGGCGGCGATCTGTTTGAATTTGAAGAGTACCTGAAAACGTTAAAGCGCCTGGATTTAATCATCGGCCATTCCAAAGGCAAGGACATCGCCGGCGAACTTGACGTTCCGTTAGTCCGGGCCGGCTTTCCGGTTTACGACCGCTTCGGCTACCAGAAGAAACCAATTGTCGGCTACCGGGGGGCAGAACTCCTTCTTTACGACATCGTCAATGCCATCCTGGACTACCGGTATCCCGACGACCGTACCCAGCAGCTTTAAAAATAGACCAGCAGCTTCAAAAATAGATAAAAAGGAGTTAAATTGCCATGAACAAAAAGACCATCGCCCCGGCCGGCAAAAATGAAGTCCACCCTTGCTTTTACCGGGAGGCAGCCGGTACGTACGGACGCCTTCACCTGCCGGTAGCCCCCCGGTGCAATATCAAATGCCGCTATTGCGACCGGCGCATCGGTTGCGTAAATGAAAACAGGCCCGGGGTGACTTTAAGGATTTTCAGCCCGCAGGCGGCCCTGGCTTACGCCCGGAAGATTCTGACCCGGGACAAACGAATCAAGGTGATCGGCATTTCCGGACCAGGGGAACCCCTGGCCAACCGGGAAACACTCGAAACCCTGCGCCTTGTCCACCGGGAGTTTCCCGGACACGTCAAATGCCTGTCCACCAACGGCCTGGAACTCCCGGAGAAAATTCCGGAATTAAAGGCAGCGGGGCTGAACAACGTAACTGTTACGGTCAACACCACCGCTCCCGCCACGGGTGCCAAAATTTACGCCTACGTGAAACGGGGAGGGAAAATCTACCGCGGTGAGGAGGCCGCCCGGCTGCTCTGGGAAAGGCAGCGGGAAGGAATTGTCCTGGCCGTGGCGGCCGGACTGCGGGTAAAAGTCAATACGATTTTTATTCCCGGAATAAACGAGGAAGAACTTCCTTCCCTGGCGAAGACGCTGGCCCGGCTGGGCGTCCACTTAATGAATCTCGTTCCCTTGATTCCGCTCGCTGACTTTTCCCGCCTGCGCCCGCCCGGCGCCGGCGAACTGCAAAAAATGCGCGCCAGATTACGGGTTGCCCTGCCCCAGATGGACTGGTGCCGCCAGTGCCGGGCCGACGCGGCCGGTTTACTGATTGAGGAAGAAGAGGAGGCCGGACAAAAATGCTCTCTTTAGATGCGCTGCCGGAACGGCAGGGTCACGTGACGTCAAAAGCGCACTTTGTGCCGGAACAATTCCAGTGCGAACGGGCCACCCTTCCCGGAGTAATTTCCTCGCGGGCCTGCGTGCTCTACGGAGCCCGCTGGGTGCTGGCCCCCGTGCGGGAAGTGCTTCACCTTATCCACGGGCCCGTGGGCTGCGCCTACTACAGCAGTCAAGTCCGGGGAAAAAATTACCCGGTCTATTCTACTGCGCTGAAGGAAGAAGACGTGGTCTTCGGCGGGCAGCAAAAGCTGCGCCGGGCCATTGGCGAAGCGCTGCGTCTGCAGCCGGCGGCCCGGGGGGTGCTGGTCTACACAACCTGCGCCGCCGGGTTAATTGGCGAAGACGTGGAGACGGTCTGCCGCGAAGCGTCACTTCAATTCGGCCGGCCTGTAGTGCCGGTAAATTGCCCCGGCTTTGGCGGAAAAAGCCAGGGAACCGGGCACGACGTGGCAGCCAGGGTGCTGCTGGAACATTTTATCGCCCGGGGACCGGCCGGCCCGGTGCTGGAAAACACCCTCAACATCCTTGGTGAATTTGACGTCCAGGGCGATCTGCAAGAAATAGAGCAACTGCTCTCGGAACTGGGGTTAAACGTTCTCTGCGCCGTCTCCGGGCGGGCGGCGGTGGAAAACCTGGCCCTGGCCCGGCGGGCGGCCTTAAACATCGTCCACTGCCGGCGCACGGGAGAACTGCTCGCCCGGCTCTTGGAGGAACGCTACGGCATTTCGTACTTAAAAGGGTCCTTTTTCGGAATAGCCGAAACGGCCAAAACCCTTAAGGCCGTCGGCCGGTTTTTTAACCGGGAAGACGCCTGCGGACACATAGAGGAAAAAGTGGCAGAAACCTGGCGGAGGGTGGCGCCATACCTCCCGCAACTGGCTGGAAAGCGAGTCGCCATGTTTTTCGGCGCCTCCCGGATCGGCTCCATGGCGCGCGCTTTTCAGGAACTGGGCATGGAAATCGTGTTCGCCGGCGCCCAGTGCGGCAGCCGGGAAGATTACCGCGAGGCCGGCCGCTGCATCGCCGGTGGCGATACGCTGCTCGTTGACGACGCCAGCGTCCAGGAACTGGGCGAATTTCTCCGGCGCTGCCGGCCCCACCTGATGGTGGGGGGAACCAGGGAAAAATTCCTTGCCCACAAGCTGGGTATCCCCTACCTGGTCTTTCCTCAGCAAAATACTCCTTACGCCGGGTTTAACGGCTTCGTCAACCTGGCCCGGGAGGCTGCCGCCACGATCAACGCCCCGGTCTGGCAAATGCTCCGGCCGGCCCGTCCCCCTGATTTGGTTATCCTTTCTGCCAGGCGATGGGCAGGCGCCGGCCCAGGCCGAAGGCCTTCGTCGTCACTTTCAGGCCGGGAGGGGCCTGGCGCCGCTTGTATTCCGCCCGATCCACCTTTTGGATAATTTCCTGCACCAGCGCGGGATCAAAACCCGCGGCGACGATTTCAGCGGCCGGCCGGTTTTCTTCGACGTACAGGCGCAAGACGGCGTCCAGCACCTCGTAAGGGGGAAGGGAATCCTGGTCGGTCTGCCCCGGCTTTAGTTCGGCCGAGGGGGGTTTGGTCAGGACCCCGGCGGGGATGATTTCCCGTTCGCGGTTGATGTACCCGGCCAGGGCGTAAACCATTGTCTTGGGCACGTCGGAAATCACGGCCAGCCCGCCGGACATGTCGCCGTAAAGGGTGCAGTAACCCACCGCCAGTTCTGACTTGTTTCCGGTAGTCAGGACGAGGTAGCCTTCCCGGTTGGAAATAAACATTAAAATGTTCCCGCGGATGCGGGCCTGGATGTTTTCTTCGGCCAGATCGACGAGGGGGACGCCGCCCCGGTTGAAAACCTGCAGGTAGGAATCAAGAATGTTCTGGATGGGTATTTCGCGGTACCCGATCCCCAGGTTGGCGGCCAGCCGGCGGGCGTCCGTCACGCTCCCCGGCGAAGAATACGCGGACGGCATGGCCACCCCCAGGACGTTTTCCGGTCCGCAGGCGGCGGCGGCCAGAGCGGCGGTAACGGAAGAATCAATCCCGCCGCTTAAACCCACCAGCGCCCGCCGAAAGCCGGTCTTGCGCAGGTAATCGCTAATTCCCAGCACCAGGGCGCGGTAGAGGCAGCTCACGTCTTCCGGCACGGGGGCACGGTAAACCTTTTCCGGAAATATTTTTTGTTTTTCCGCCGGACAGTCTTCCGCAGATAGTTTATTCACCGTGTAATTAAGGCACAGCGCATCCTCGCCAAAACTCCCCGCCCGGCAAATCGTTTCCCCCCGGGGATCGACTGCCAGACTGGTGCCGTCGAAGATCAGCTCGTCATTACCACCCACCTGGTTGACGTAGAGAAACGCTTTCCGGTACTTGGCGGCCATTTTTTGCAACATATCGGCGCGTAGGCCAATTTTTCCTAAATAGTACGGGGAAGCGGAAATATTGATGATCAAATCCGCCCCCTGCGTAATCAGTTCCTCTACGGGATCGAGGGGATAAAGACGCCGGTTCCAGTAATCCTTATCGTTCCAAACGTCTTCACAGACCGTCAGGCCAAGCTTTACTCCCTGGAACAAAACCGGTTTTCTTTCCTTTGCCGGCTGAAAATACCGGCTTTCTTCAAAAACGTCGTAGTCCGGCAAAAGGGTCTTGTCCTGCCGGCCGGCCAGCCGGCCGCCCGCAAACAGCAGCGCGGCGTTGTAAAGATCTCCTTCTTCTCTTACCGGAGCCCCGATCAGGATGCCGACCTGCGTGCTGGCCGGAGCAATCTTTTTGCTTAGCACCGCTTCCCCCTGCTCTAAAAGCTCCCGGCGCCACAAAAGGTCCCGCGGCGGGTAGCCGATCAGGGCCAGCTCCGGAAAAACGACCAGGTCTGTCTTGATCCGGCGGGCAAGGTCGACGACCCGCAATATTTTCTCCGTATTGGATTTAATTTTGCCAATAATGGGGTTAAGCTGGGCGACGAGGATTTTCAAAAAAACTAGACCCTCCCGAAATCAGTTATCGCCCCGGTTTTTCCCGCCGGGCTGGATTTGAGCGAAGTCGCTTCGCCACCCCGGGTTGAACCGGGATCGGTTTGCCTTGAGGCACAAGAACCAGGCAATTGAGAGGTGAGAGCCGGTTCACTAACCGCCGCTGCGCCATATTTGAAGCTAGAGGTTCGCTGTTCGAACTTCGAATTTCGAACGTCGAATATCGAACCGACCCTTCGCTAGTGTCGCTCCGCCCGAACTAAATACGGCCCTCCGTTTAAATTATTGCCATTATATGTAAGGGAAAGACGGGTCATTTGCGCTAAACTCACCACTTTGCGGAAACAAACCGGGAGCAGGCATAAACCGCTCCCGGTTATCCAGCTTACCTTCCCCAATAATTAAATGTCGAAGTACAGATAAAACTCGTAAGGATGGGGCCTGATCCGCACTTCGTCAATCTCCTTCGTCCGTTTATATTCTATCCAGACGTCGATGACGTCGGGAGTGAAAACGTCCCCTTTCAGCAGGAAGGCGTGGTCTTTTTCCAGGGCGCAGATTGCTTCTTCCAGGGAGCCGGGAACCTGCGGAATATTTTTTGCCTCCTCCGGCGGCAGCTCGTAAATATCCTTATCCACCGGCGCGCCGGGGTCGATTTTGTTCTCGATGCCGTCGAGGCCGGCCATCAGCATCGCCGCAAAGGCCAGGTAAGGGTTGCAGGAGCAGTCCGGCGGCCGGAACTCGATGCGCTTGGATTTCGGGTTGGGCGAATAAACGGGAATTCTAACGGCCGCGGAGCGGTTGCGCTGGGAATAGACCAGGTTTACCGGCGCCTCGTACCCCGGAACGAGCCGCTTGTAGGAATTGGTCGTGGGCGCGCAGAAGGCCATTAAAGCCGGCGCGTGCTTGAGCAACCCGCCGATAAAGTACAGGGCGGTCCGGGAAAGCAGGGCGTACCCGGCCGGGTCGTAGAATAAATTTTTCCCTTCTTTCCACAGGCTGATGTGCGTGTGCATCCCGCTGCCGTTGTCGCCGAAGATGGGCTTGGGCATAAAGGTGGCCACCTTGTTGTGCTTTCTGGCCACGTTCTTCACAATGTACTTGTACATCATGATTTTATCGCCCATATTGACCAGGGAATCAAACTTCATGTCGATTTCGGCCTGCCCGCCGGTGGCCACCTCGTGGTGGTGGACCTCCACCTTGATGCCGGCCTTTTTCATGGTCAGGACGATTTCGCTGCGCAGATCCTGTTGGGAATCGTGCGGGGGCACGGGAAAATACCCTTCCTTATACCGGGGTTTATAGCCGAGGTTAGGGTTTTCTTCTGTACCCGTATTCCAGGCCCCTTCTTTAGAGTCCACGTAATAATATCCGTAGTGCTGGTTTTGGGCAAACCGCACGTCGTCCAGGATGAAAAATTCCGCCTCCGGGCCGTAGTAGCTGGTGTCGGCAATTCCGCTTTTCTTCAGATATTCTTCCGCCTTTTTGGCCACGTAGCGGGGGTCCCTGGTGTACGGCTTTTTGGTGATCGGATCATAGATGTCACAAATCATGGAAAGAGTCGGTACTTCGCAAATAGGGTCCAGGACGGCCGTATTCGGGTCCGGAATTAAAATCATGTCGCTTTCGTTGATTTTCTGGAAGCCCCGGATCGATGAGCCGTCAAAACCGACGCCTTCCCCAAAAATGCTCTCCAGCAGGTCGTCCATTTCGGTCAACTCTTCGGCAGGCATGGAAAAATGCTGCCAGAGGCCCGGCAGATCGTTAAATTTTAAGTCAATGATTTCAATGTTGTGCTCTTTGATATACTGGAGTACTTCTTCCGGTTTCACGAAAATCCCCTTCCTTACCTAATCTCCAAAAAACAATCCGGCAATCAGTTGAGAATCGCTCTCTTTGGGCCGCTTCCCCCTCCTTTTTCCGGTTTTCGGCGGACAAAAAGAAAAGACGCCTTTTCTCGCAGGTCTTCCTCGACCTGCTGAAAAGACGCCTTTGTCGTCCTCTTCACCTGTCTGTTCAGTCTTGCGGACTTCCACCTTTTTTTATCACAGGATCAGTTCCGCTGTCAACAATTTTTTTTGCCGCGGGGCGCATTAATAGGCGTAAATCTTTCCATAGGGCCTTTTGGAAACGGGCAGGAGCTTCCGGAACTCTCCCTGGAGGATTTTCCCGGCGGAAAGGCCGAAGTGCGCACAAAATTCGCCGACGTACCGCTCCACGACCGCCCGGTCCCGGTCGTCCAGGGGGCGCACTCCCACCTCTTTGCCTAACTGGTACTCCTCCACCCGGCCGCGCAGGTAGATTACTCCGCCGTGCATGCCCGTCCCGATGTAGTGGGCCTTGTGGGGCTCGTTTTCCTTGAGGGTTAACCCCAGCAGAATGACGATGCCCCCGGCCATGTATTCGCCGAAGAAATCCTGGGCCGTGCCGCCGATCACCAGCACCGGCACTTTGCCGGGGTATTCCTTCATGTGGATGGCGGCGCGGTAACCCACGTTATCCCGGATAAAGATTTTGCCGCCGCGCATGGACATGGCCGCAATGTCCCCGGCCCGGCCGTGAACGATAATTTCCCCGTCGTCCATGGTGTTTCCCACGCCGTCCTGGGCGTTGCCGAAAACGATGATCCGGTGTCCGTTCAGGAAAGCACCCAGGTCGTTGCCGGGGTTCCCGGAGATCCTTATCTCCAGTCTTTTCTCCGGGTCCGGAAGATAGAGCCGCGTCCCGATGTACCGCTGCCCGAAGACGTTTTTGACGGTTACTTTGCTGATCCCCTGCAGGGCCACTGCTCGCAATAAATCGTTCAGTTCTTTGTGCTTTAAATCCAGCGCATCGATTTCGGCGCTCTGCCCGTTTATGTTTACGTATTTGATCAGGGCCGCCGCCGGCCTCACCCCGTCCAAAAACATGTCGCGCAGGCCGAACCTGACGTTTAAGTTGTTCATTTTCTACTCCCCCGCTCCCTTCACGCCCAGGACGTCCAGTTCCCACTCCGCCAGCCCTACGCCACGCAGGTGCTCCCGGTTGCCCCGGAGGCTTTCGATGGCGTTGATACCCATTCCGCCCAGCATTTCTTTGATTTCGTGGCTCCAGCCGTGGAGCAGGTTGACGAGCCGCCGGCCGGCAATCTCCGGGTTTAAACGTTTGGCCAGGTAGGGGTCCTGGGTGCAGATCCCCCAGTTACACTTCCCGGTATAGCATTTCTGACAAAGGGTACACCCCATCGCGACTAAGGCCGCCGTCCCGATGTACACCGCGTCGGCCCCCAGGGCAATCGCCTTCACCACGTCGGCCGAACAGCGGATTCCGCCGGCGGCCAGGATGGAACACTTGTTGCGGATCCCTTCCTCCCGCAGCCTTTTGTCCACGGCGGCCAGCGCCAGTTCAATGGGGATACCCACGTTGTCCCGGATAATTTTCGGCGCCGCGCCGGTTCCTCCCCGCAGCCCGTCAATGGCGATGATGTCCGCCCCGGCCCGCACCATTCCCGAGGCGATGGCCGCCACGTTATGCACGGCGGCAATTTTCACGGAAACCGGCTTTTCGTAGTTGGTCGCTTCCTTTAAGGCGTAAATCAGCATGGACAGGTCTTCAATGGAGTAAATGTCGTGCTGGGGCGCCGGCGACAGCGCATCCGTTCCCCGGGGAATCATTCTGGTGACGGAGATATTCTCGGAAACCTTTTCCCCCGGCAGGTGACCCCCGATGCCCGGTTTGGCCCCCTGACCGATTTTTATTTCGATGACCGCCGCGCAGTTCAAATATTCCGGGTCGACGCCGAAACGCCCGCTGGCGCACTGGACGATGGCGTTGCCGCCGTAGGCGGCGCGCATTTCTTTGGGCAGGCCGCCCTCCCCGGTATTAAAGAGGGTGCCGGCTTCTTTGGCCGCCCTGGCCAGCGACTGAAAAGCCTGGTAGCTGATCGCCCCGTAGGACATGGCGGAAAAAACGATGGGGGTGGCCACGGGCACATTCGGGTGGAGGGCGGATTCTATTTTTACCCCGCCATTATCGAGATCAATTTCCAAAGTATCGGGTTTCCGGCCCAAAAAGGTTTTCAGTTCCATCGGCTCCCGCAGCGGGTCAATGGAGGGATTGGTCACCTGGGACGCGTTTAAAACCAGGTGGTCCCAGTAAATCCGGTACGGCTTGTCGTTGCCGCTTCCGGTCAGGATTACCCCGCCGGTTTCGGCCTGCTTTTTCAAGTCCTGGAGCTTTTCCCGCGTCCAGCTGCTGTTCGGCCGGTACTCCGCCGGGTG
Organism: Armatimonadota bacterium; assembly: GCA_023511535.1. Taxonomy (GTDB): domain Bacteria; phylum Bacillota; class Desulfotomaculia; order Desulfotomaculales; family Nap2-2B; genus JAIMBK01. The sequence goes on along the minus strand of JAIMBK010000006.1, from coordinate 18,575 downwards.
GGGGCGGATAAGAAGCGCCCCGGTCGGGCACAAAACGGCGCACCGCTGGCAGCCCACGCAGGCCTCCGCGCGGGAAACCATCCGCTCCAGCTCCGGATCGTAGGCATGGACGTCATTCGCGCACTGCCTTTCGCAAACCCGGCAGGCGATGCACCTGTCTTCTCTTCTTTCCACGATAAATTCAGGCAGGAGATAAGAGTACATGGTCTCACCCTCGAAGCTAAATTTTGGGCAGAGGGCATGGCTTGTCCTTGAAATGCCCCGCCTCAGTTACTAAACCGATTCCGGCAGGCTCAACAGGTGGTCCCGGGAGCCCTGCCGCACCACCACCGGCTCGCCCCCCCGGGGCGTCCAGGCAAGGTCGAGGTCCGGGCAGACGCACCGGATGGCCGCCTCTTCGGAAGACAGGAAAACCAGGTCCCCTTTGGCGCCGGCGGTGATCGGACGGAGCCGGATCCGGTCCGTCAGGCCGAACATTTCATTTTGGTGGGCCACAATGACCGTAAACGGGCCGTTGATTAAAAGGGGGGCGTAAACCATCCGCAGGGTCGAATAAAGCTTTTTTTCTCTTTCTTCCATATGCTCGATCAAATCCCACAGGGGCGGCGCAAAGATCCGGGAAACCACCTCAATGGGCAGCCCCTGCCGGCGCATCAGCAGGTCCACCGCATAGGCCATTACTTCCGTATCGGTAAAGAGCGTGCAGTAGTAATTGTGCATCTCTAAAAACCGCCGGTTTGTTCCGTAGGAAGAAATTTCCCCGTTGTGCACCACGGTCCAGTCGAGGATGCTGAAAGGGTGCGCACCGCCCCACCAGCCCGGGGTATTGGTGGGAAACCGGCTGTGCGCCGTCCAGAGATATCCCGCGTACAGTTCAGCCAGCCGGAAGTAGGCGGCGATTTCTTCCGGAAAACCGACCCCCTTAAAAACGCCCATGTCTTTCCCGGAAGAAAACACGCAGGCGTCCTCAATGCTGGTGTTGATGTACATTACCCGGGAAACGACGAAATCGTCGTCGGACAGCGCCTGCTCCTCCCCCTTTTTTTTCGGGGCGACAAAGTACCTCCAGACCAGGGGCGGGCAAAATAAATTGACGTCCGGGTTGGTGGGGATTTCCTCGTCATAAACGATGTTAAAGTTCTCAACTAAATAACTTTCCACCTGTTCTTTGGCCATTTTATTTTGAAACATGATGTGCAGGGCGTAATAATCCCTGTATTCGGGATAAAGGCCGTAAACCGCAAAACCGCCCCCCAGGCCGTTTCCGCGTACTTTGATGTTCTTCATGGCGCTGATTGCCATTTCCCCGCCAAACCTTTTTCCGGTGATGTCCATTACCCCGAAAAGCCCGCAGGCTTCGCTTTCTTTGGCCGGCAGCCGCCGTTCGCTGGCAAAACACCTTTTGACGAGCATTTACACCACTCCCAAAACCACGTCGTCTTTTAACAGCGCCCACCGCAACTGATCCGGCAGGTCGCTGAAGCCGAAGTTGCTCTTCGTGAGCTCCTGCTGAAAAGCCCGCACGTCAACCGCTTTCCGCATCAGGTGCAGGAAAATTCCCGCCCGGGCGACTTCCCCCGCCAGGACAAAGCCCTGGATCCGGCCGGCTTTGAGGGCAAATTTGCGGTAGCTCCGCCGGTCTTCCGCCAACTTGCTGACTATCTCGTACCCATCGGCATTATCCCCGGTTACATTCACCCCGGCATTGATGATGTAAAAATCGAAAAAGTGCGTGGCGTTCATCCCGGTTCCCCACTCGTATTTCCGGGGGCGCCCGGCCATGTTGAAACCGGCGATCCTTCCCCCGGCGTAGGCGTTCGGCCACAGGGGCAGCAGCTTATGATGGCCGGCCGCGAAGTCGTAGACCTCGGCACAGTCGCCGCAGGCGTAAACGTCCGGGACGGAAGTCTGCATCCTTTGGTCCACCACAATCCCCCGGTTAACCCTGATCCCGGTGCCTTTCACCAGCTCCACCCGGGGAACGACCCCAACGGCAATAATCAGGAGGCCGGCGGGGATCGTCCGGCCGTCGGTCAGCCTGACTTCCTCCACGCTTTCCGCCCCGCGGATCTCTTTAATTGTAGTTTCTGTGTAGATTTTGACTCCGTTTTTCCGAAACAGGTCTTCGACCAGCGCGGAAGCCGTCTCGTCGACCACCGGGGCCAGCACTCTGCCGGCCAGTTCCAGGACGCAAACGTCGAGACCCTTTTTGCTCAATACCTCGGCGGCCATCAGGCCGATTACCCCACCGCCGAGGACGACCGCGTTTTTCACTCCGGGCAGGGCCTTTTCGATGGCCAGCACGTCGTCGAGGCTTAGAAAGGTAAAAACGTTTTGCCTATCCAGGCCGGGCAGCGGCGGCAGAAAGGGCCTTCCGCCGGTGGCCAGAAGAAGCTTTCCGTAGCCGATCCGTTCGCCGCCGGCCAGTTCGACTTCTTTTCGGTCAAAATCGACCCCCACCGCCTCTTTTCCTAAAAAAGGGGTTACGCCGTGCCTTGTGTAGAAATCGGGCGGACGGTAATCCATCCCGGCGCGTTCGATTTTCCCCTCCAGGTAATACGGAATCAGGGCCCGGGAGTATACGTGGCGGGTTTCGTCCGAAATCAGGGCGATGGTCCCTGTTCCGTCCACTTCCCGCAGAGCCTCGATGCATCCCACGGCACCCGCCGAATTGCCAATAATCAGGTAGGTAAACCTGCTCATCCCTTAAAACCCCCCGTGCTTGTCTGCCGCTTCCTCATAAACAAGCGCCCCGTTCGGGCAGTGGCTGACGCAATATGGAAAATCCAGCCCGGTGCAGAGGTCGCACTTCAAAACCTGGCGCTCTCTTTCGTTGATCAGTACGCAGCCGTACGGGCAGGCCATCACGCAGCTGTAGCAGCCGACGCACCGCGCGCGGTCGTGCACGACCCGCCCCGTCTCCCGGTCTTTGTACAGGGCGCCGCTGATGCAGGCAAAGACGCAGTCCGGCTCGGCGCAGTGCCGGCACGAAAGGGCAAAAGTTAAAGGCAGCCTTTCCTCCACAATAACCCTGGGCAGCGGCTTTGGCTGCTCGCTGGTAAACGCCTTGATGATGTTTTTGGAACGCGAGTGGGCTACGGCGCACCAGATCTCGCACAAATGACACCCGATGCAAACCTCCGGCTTAACCAAAACCCTTCCCATCAAAATCACCCTTCCCAAAACCATGGCAGCGTTCTTTCCCATCGGACTGGAATTGTCCGGCTCGCTTAAGAGCTCCCTTTAAAAAAATAGCCCACGGCAGGTTAACCGTGAGACACTGTCTAAAAATGCTCGCCAAAAAAACGAATAAATCCTGATCTGACGATAAATTATTGCGAAGAATAACGACAGTATCCTGATTTGTTCCTGCCCGTGGGCGCCGTTGCCCTGCGCTGGCCCTTCGTTGGACCAGTCACTAATTCTTAATTCCTATCCCTAACCCCTAATCCCTGCCTTTAATACTTCGTCAGGTATTCGTCCAGCTCCCAGGGATGCACCTGGACCCGGTAGCGCTCCCACTCGATGCGCTTGGCCTCCATAAAGCGCTGCAGCACGTGCGGTCCCAGGGCGTCCTGGATCAACGGGTCTTTCTCCAGTTCCTGCAGCGCTTCCGCCAGGCTTTCCGGCAGGCTTCCGATGCCCAGCTGTTCCCGTTCCGCCGGGGTCATCTCGTAAATATTCCGGTCGCAAGGCCGGGGGGGCTGGATTTGTTTCTTGATCCCCTCCAGGCCGGCCTTTAAACAAACAGCCAGAGCCAGGTAAGGATTGCAGGAAGGATCCGGACTCCTTAATTCAATCCGCGTGGACTGGCCCTTCTTTGCGGGTACGCGGATGAGCGGGCTGCGGTTCTGGAAGGACCAGGCAATATAAACCGGCGCCTCGTAGCCGGACACCAGCCGTTTGTAAGAGTTCACCGTGGGGTTGGTGACGGCGGTAATCGCCCGGGCGTGCCGTATGAGACCGCCGATATAGTAAAGGCACGTGTCACTTAACTGCAAAGGGGCATTTGGATCATAAAAGGCGTTTTGGCCGTTTTTCATCAGCGACTGGTTTAAATGCATGCCGGAACCCGGGATGCCCATGATCGGTTTGGGCATGAAGGTGGCGTGCAGGCCGTGGCGCTGGGCGATGGTGCGCACCACAAACCGGAAGGTGACGATGCGGTCGGCCGTTTCCAGCGCGTCGGCGTATTTAAAGTCAATCTCGTGCTGGCCGGGCGCCACTTCGTGATGGGAAGCCTCCACCTCAAAGCCCAGTTCGTCGAGGGTTAAAACCATATCCCGCCGGGCGTCCTCGCCCAGGTCCACCGGCGTAAGGTCGAAATAGCCGGCCCGGTCGTGCGTAACAGTGGTGGGGCGCCCTTCGCTGTCGATATGGAAGAGGAAAAACTCTGCTTCCGGGCCTACGTTCATGGTGAAGCCCATTTCTTTTGCTTCGTTAATCGCCCTTTTCAGCACGTAGCGGGGGTCGCCGATAAAGGGCTCGCCGGCCGCGGTGTAAATATCGCAGATCAACCGGGCCACCGCGCCGTCCCGGGGGCGCCAGGGGAAAACAACAAACGTGGAAGGGTCCGGCCGCAGATACATATCCGATTCCTCAATCCGGACGAAACCTTCAATGGACGAACCGTCAAACATTAATTCCCCGGCCAGGGCCTTTTCCAGCTGCTCAACGGTAATGGAAACATTTTTGAGCACCCCGAAAATGTCGGTAAACTGCAGGCGGATAAACTTTACCCCTAACTCCTTGGCCATTTTTCGCACGTCGTCGGCGGTCAACTGAACCACAAATACCTCTCCTTCTTCATTTGGGGAAGCACAATGAAAAAAAGGCCTTTACGCCGGATAATTCGCCCTTTACCCGCCGGTTCAGGCCCCTTCGCCCCAAACGGTACGTCGTTGTACCTTTATTTAGTTTTTTTGTAGCTAGTCAGTATTATAGCATATAATTTTCAAAAGGGAAGCTTTTTTGATAAAAAAATTGTCGTGGAAAAAATACCCTTTCAGCAACCAGCGAGGGTTTGCCGAAAGGGTGGAGGATGGAAAAACCTGTCCTGAAAAGAATTCCTAAAACCTGGTCAGGTATTGCTCGATCTCCCACGAGTGGACCCGCGTGCGGTACTCCTCCCATTCCTTTTGCTTGGCTTCCCGGAAGCGCTCGTAAATGTGCTCGCCCAGGGCGCCCTTGATCACGTCGTCGGCGGCCAACTCCGCCAGAGCTTCTTCCAGGCTGGCCGGCAGGCTGCCGATCCCCAGCTTTTGCCGCTGGGCGGGAGTCAACTCGTAAATGTTCAAATTGCACGGCGGCGGAGGCTCAATTTTCTTTTCGATGCCGTCCAGGCCGGCCGCCAGGCAGGCGGCGACGGCCAGGTAAGGGTTGCAGGAAGGATCCGGGCACCTTAACTCGATCCGGGTGGAAGCGCCGCGCTTGGCCGGCACCCGGATCAGCGGGCTCCGGTTGCGTTCGGCCCAGGAAATGTAAACCGGTGCCTCGTAGCCGGGAACCAGCCGCTTGTAGGAATTTACCGTCGGGCTGGTTACCGCCGCCAGGGCCCGGGCGTGCTTCAGCAGCCCGCCGATGTAGTAGCGCGCCGTCTTGCTCAAGCCCTGCGGGTCGTGGGGATCGTAAAAGGCGTTTTGCCCGTCCCGGAAAAGCGACTGGTGCATGTGCATCCCGCTGCCGTTAATCCCGAAAACCGGCTTGGGCATGAAGGTGGCGTGCAGGCCGTGGCGCTGGGCAATGGTGCGCACCACAAATTTAAAGGTGATGATTTTATCGGCCACGTCCAGGGCGTCCGCATACTTAAAATCGATCTCGTGCTGGCCGGGCGCCACCTCGTGGTGCGAAGCCTCAATTTCAAAACCCATTTCCTCTAAAGTGAGGACCATGGAGCGCCGGGCGTTTTCGCCCAGGTCCACCGGGCTTAAATCAAAATACCCGGCCTGATCGTGCGTGCGCAAAGTCGGCCTGCCCTCGCCATCGGTATAAAACAGGAAAAATTCACATTCCGGCCCCACATTCATGGTAAAGCCCATCCTGGCCGCCCGGGCCAGGACCCTTTTTAAAGCGTTGCGCGGGCAGCCGGCAAAAGGAGTCCCGTCCGGGTTATAGATATCGCAGATCAGCCTGGCCACCGCCCCGTCCCGGGGCCGCCAGGGAAAAACGGTAAAAGTATCGGGATCGGGGCGCAGGTACATATCCGATTCCTCAATCCGCACAAAACCGTGAATGGAAGAACCGTCAAACATCAGCTCCCCGTCCAGCGCCTTTTCCAGTTGCTCCACGGTGATGGCCACATTTTTCAAGACACCCGTGATGTCGGTGAACTGCAGGCGGATGAATTTAACCCCCATCTCCCTGGCTTTCGCCAGGATCTCGTTTTTGTCCACGGACATGTTAACCACCTCTTCAATTTTTGGCTGAAAAACGTAAAGGCGCCTTTCGATCAAGGAAAGAGGATCCTTTCCCCAAAGGCGCCGTTGCCTTGTTTTTTAACTGCCGGTACTCCTTTGTCCCGCTCGATTAAACTTTTTTACCTTATAGACTTTTGGATCTCCGGGCCTTTTCTACTTTATTCCTCCGCCCATCTGTGCCTTTATTCCCCTGCCCTTTTTGCCTCGGTGCCTCTTTCCCTTTGTGCTTTCCCTTCACGTTTTCAGGCTTTGGGCCAGGATAATTGCTTCGGCCACCTGGCGCATCGAAAGGCGTTTGTTCATGCTTTGCTTCTGGATGCGCCGGAAGGCTTCCGCCTCGGAAAGGCCCAGGGTTTCCATCAAAATGCCCTTGGCGCGCTCCACCAGTTTGCGGGTTTCCAGAGCCTCCTGCAGTTCCTTGATCTGTTTTTCCAGCTTGATAATCTCCTGATAATTGGCCAGGGAGATTTCGATCGCCGGCAAAAGGCTTGCCTCCTCAACGGGTTTGATCAACAGGGCGGCCACCCGGGCGTCCTTGGCTTTTTCCAGCAGCCCCGGAGTCTGGGCCGCGGCCAGCACAATCACCGGGGCCAATTTATCTTCGTGAACAATCCTGGCCACTTCCAGGCCGTCCATACCCGGTAATTCGGCGGCGATAATCAACAGGTCCGGCTGCCGGCTCCTGATCAGTTTCAAGGCGCTTAAGCCATCGCCCGCCTCGCCGATCACCCAGTAGCCCGACCGGGTTAAGATCGCCTTGATGTTTTTTCGCCAGGCAGCGTCGTTATCTATCACAACTATACGATTTTCCGCCATGGAGAAACCTCCTAAAACGGATGTCAGAGGTCGGAGGTCAGAAGTCAGAAAAGAAAACCCCGGGCGAAAGAAAAATGATGAACATCAGGTTGATCAATACGGGAAGAAAAATGCCCTCTTTGCCAGGTTTAGCGAAAACCTGCCGAGGGCACCCTTGCCTTCCTTAGATACACCATTGTATCTAATCTACCCATTTAAGATGCCTTTATTATAACCCTACAAGTTGTTGAAAGCAATACCCTTTAGTCAACCGGCGAAAATTTCTTCGACCTCTTCCGCATCCACATCCATAATGTAACGGATGCCCGTAATTTCCGCCGCTTCCCTGGTGAGGGCGGCCACATCGTCGCGGGTTAGATAAGCCAGGGCAAACTTGCGGGCGCCGCACATGAACTGCCGCAACCCCTGGGCCAGGCGTTCAAAGTAGGTGTAAACCCCGATGGCGCCTACGGGCAGCCGGGCGAAGGCTTCGCCGCCCAGTTTTTCCTTCAGCTCGGCAGCGGCGATAAAGACCTGCTCCAGGGTATCCCCGTACTTCTTGTATTCGTTGGGAACCTTGCCGGATTTAACGGCCTCGCCCACCGTTTTGCCGACCATTGCCGCCGCCAGGGGAGAACGGGCGATTCCGACCGCCTTCGTGTAGGGAGCCCCGATGGCCAGCCCTTTAAAGATCAAATCCTCCAGGGCAAAACCGCCGGCAATAGCCACGGGCGGGACGTAGGCGCCCCCGGCGGCCAGCTTATCCAGGTATTTTACCAGCAGCGCCTGAAGATAAACGGTTGGCACGCCCCATTCGTTCATCATCCGCCAGGGGCTCATGCCTGTGCCGCCGCCGGCTCCGTCCACCGTCAACAGGTCGAGGCGGGCATCGGAAGCGAACTTCACCGCCCGGGCCAGATCGGCGGGACGATAAGCGCCCGTTTTCAAGAAAACGTATCTGGCGCCTGCTTTCCGCAGTTCTTCGACGCGGGCCAGGAAAGATTCATACTCCACCATCCCAATGCGGGAATGACGCTCAAACTCGCTAAACGCACCTGCTTTAAAAGCAGCCTGGACCTGCGGGTTTTCCGGGTCGGGCAAAACGATGTAACCGCGGCTCTTCAACTGCAGGGCACGCTCCAGCGTGTTCAGCTTGACCTCCCCGCCGATGTCTTTCGCGCCCTGGCCCCATTTGAGCTCGACGGCCTCGACATTTAATTTTTCGATCGCGTACTCCTGAACGCCTAACCGGGTGTCCTCCACGTTGGCCTGGACGGCAAGAAAACCTTTATCTCCGGACCACATCTGGAAGTCCTTGACCCGCCGGGAAAGAGCCGGGGAATGAACAACCCGGCCGTTTTTAATTTCTACTTCCGGGTCCATGGCGCAAACGTTTTCCCCAATGACGATTCCTACGCCCGAGATGGCCGCCCCGGCCGCCAGGTGGTCCCAGTTATTGGCGGCCACGTTGGTCGAGCCCATGGCGGCGATCACGATCGGCAGAGCCAGCTTGAGATCGCCGTTCGCGCCCACGGCGGTTTCCAGGTTGACCGCCGGGAAAATTGCTTTGTCGGGATCGGGATCGATCCCGAAGGCGCCTACCGCCGTTCCCATGATGTTAAAATGCGAATAATCCACCGGGTAATCTTTCTGCGATGCGGAAGTAGTTTTTCCAAACGGCTGGGGATAAAGGACTTCCTTTCCCCGGACGGCGGACTTCCCGACCTCGCAGAGGCCCGGACAGCCGTCCAGGCAGGTTACGCACATTCCGCTAAAAGGGCACTGATCGTCGCCCGTGCGCGACCTGGTGAGCGTGGCCGCGCTGGCGTTAATACCTTTACTGTATCCCATTTTTCCATCCTCCTAAAACATTGTGGCGCTGCCGTGCCGCTTATAAAAAGGCAGCCTGTGTGGTTTCTCTTTTTTTCTTTTTCTTTTTGGTCTCTTCTTTTTGCTTTTTTCTTCCCTATCTCTTCTGTTCTCTTCTCTTCCCTGTTTCTGGAATAACTACTCTCTACCGAATCTTTACCCAACCCTCCCCCTTTTGCTCATGTTTTTGCAAGATTAATAATTAGCCAGGTATTCGTCCAGTTCCCACTGGTGCACCTGGGTTTCGTAGCGCTCCCATTCGGCTTCCTTTACCTTCCGGAAAAGCCCGGTCATCTGTTCGCCCAACACCCCGCAGACCAGTTCATCCCGGCTCAGGGCGCAAAGGGCGTCGCCCAAATTGCGGGGAAGCCGCCGTTCCTTTTCGCTCTTCTTTTCGCGCGCGGGAAAATCATCAAGCGCAGGCGGAAGCTCCAGCCGGCGGGCGATTCCGTCCAGGCCGGACGCCAGGGCGACGGCAATCACCAGATAGGGATTGGCCGCGGCGTCGGGGCTGCGCAGGATAATGGGCGACAGCGCTTCTCGCTGGTTCGGGACCCGGATCATGGTATTCCGGCTGCTGTTCGACCAGCCTACGATGGCCGGGGCCAGCTCACTGAACGCCAGGCGCTTGTAGCTGTTCACCAGCGGGTTGGCAATGGCCGTGAAGGCGGCGGCATGTTCAAGCAGGCCGGCGATAAACCGGCCGGCCAATTGCCGGGAAGCGTTTTCTTCCCCCGGGCGCAAGGACAAATGCAGATGCATCCCCGAGCCGTTCAGACGGGCAAAGGGTTTGGGCATAAAGGAGGCGTGCAGGCCGTGGCGCTGGGCAATGGTCCGCACCACAAACCGGAACGTGACGATCTGGTCGGCCATCGTCAGGGCGTTGTCCTCTTTGAGAAAAATCTGGTGCTGACCGGGGGCGATTTCGTGGTGGGAAGAGGAAACGTCAAAACCCATTTCCTTTAAGGTTAAAACCATGTCGCGCCGGGCGTTTTCACCCAAATCCACGGGCGTCAAATCGCAATACCCGGCCTGGTCGTGGGTAACCACCGTCGGTTTGCCCTGCTGGTCCAGGTGAAAAAGGAAAAAATCCATCTCGGCGCCTGCCTGCAGGCCATAACCGGCTTCCCGGGCCGCTTTCAGCACTTTTTTGAGCACGTGGCGGGAACAGGCGCCAAAGGGTTCTCCCTGGGGGGTAACCGCGTCGCAAATCAACCTGGCCACCGCTCCTTCCCGCGGACGCCAGGGAAAAACTACAAAAGTGGCGGGATCGGGCAAAAGGCAAATATCCCTGGTCCGGTTGCCCACCAGCCCCTCGAGGACGGAGCTGTCGAAGGATACCTTTCCTTCGAGAGCCCTGGGTAATTCGTCAATGGTGACGGCAATATTTTTAAAAACCCCGAAAATATCGGTGAACTGCAGCCGGATAAACTGAACGTTGTACTCCCGGGCTTTCTCCAGGACGTCTTCCCTGGTGTAAGCGGACCGCATCTTCTCCACCTCCCCAAACCTTCGCCGCCGGGCTGTTTTAAGGTGCCGGCCCGCTTAAGCCGCAGCTCTTCGCAGGCAGACCGCTAATATTCCGGCTAAAAAGAAAACGCCCTCAAACAGGCCCTGAAAAAAAACCTGTCAGAGGACGCCATTGCCCTCAAATAATTATTTACAGGGAGTTATTATATCAGTTCGATTAAAAAATTCAATACCTCTTATATAAGTATATTGTATACACATATCGGGGAAAGGATGTTTCCCGCCAAAGCAAGTTGAAGAAACCCGAAGTTTATGATATTTTTGAGAAACGAAAGACGGCCGGAAAAGTGTCCGGACCGGGCAACCAGGCGTAGTGTTATGTGTCCTCTGTGGTTAAATTCCTTGCAAGGGGGGTGGCGGCGTGCCGGTGAGCCGCGTGGTAATTGCCGACAGCGATTTAAACTTCCGGCGGCAATTGAAAGATATTTTACGCCACGCGGGCTGCACACTGATCAGGGAAGCCGGCGAGGGGAAAAGCGCCCTGCAAATCGTCTTTCAAACCGAACCGGACCTCGTCATCCTGGAGGACAGGATTCCCGGCAGCGAAGGGATCGATCTCGCGGAAATTATCGGGGAGCACCGGGTGGCCCCGGTGGTGCTGGCCGTAGAATTAAACCACCAGCAGAATCTGGAGGAGCTGGTCAGGAAAACCGGCGTCTACGGCCTCCTGACCAAACCGCTTCAGGAAACAAACATCCTCCCTGTCCTGGAAGCAGCCCTGGCCAACTTTGAACGGGTCGCCAGGTTGCAAAAAGAAGTGCAGGACCTGCGCAAGCAACTGGAAACGCGCAAGCTGGTCGAGCAGGCCAAGGGTTTGCTCATGGAGAAAAAGGGCTTCAGCGAACAGGAAGCTTACAAATACCTGCAAAAAATCAGCATGGACCGCTGCCTTCCCCTGGCCAGGGTGGCCCGGCAGGTGATTCTCACTTTGAAAAACTAAATTTTAAGCCACATTATTCCATATCTGGAGGACAGGAAAGGGCCGGCCGGGGCACTGGCGGCGGAGAGAAAAGATCTTCTGGAGGAAAACCGGAAGTGGGCGCAGGAAATCCACTAATCCACCACCACCTCCCGGTACCTCTCCCGCGTCACTTCGTAAACTTCGCTGATCTGCTGTACAACCCGCCACTTTTCCTGCCCGATTACAAACGGGAAAGTTCAAGCCACTGGAAAATAACCGCCGGCGGGCAGAATCACTGCCGACGGGCAGGTTTTAGTTTTTTTCGCACTCAGTTTACGTTGCCGGAAAATAATTGGGGGTGCCAAACGATAATCTTCAAATGAAAAAGAGGAAGTTTTTACCCGGAAAAAAGAAAAAAAAATTGGGAAAGCAATTTGGTTACCCCAACAAAGCAACGCGAAAAAGTCGCGGCCCCGTTGACCCCCGCTCAAAAAGCTGCTAAACTTGAATCTACAGGAATTATTATGTTAACTATCCAAGGGCGAGGTGGTGTCGATGTCTTTTGAACGGCCCGCAATTATCCGGCCGCCCAGCGAGTGGCGCAGCTACTTCCTTCCCCTGACCAGCGGGTGTTCGAACAATACCTGCACCTTTTGCAATTATTACGGTTCCCGGCTGCGCTTAAGAAAAGTGGAAGAAGTGCTGGCGGAAATTGACGCCCTGGCTCTTTACAAACGGCACGGGATCACCGTCGCCAACATGCACCCGCTTGTTTACGCCGTTGCCCGGGGCTGGGACGGGCAGCGCGTCTTTCTGCAGGACGGGGACGCGCTGGTTTATCCTTTTCCCAAATTAAAGCAGGTTCTGGAACATTTAAATGAAAAATTCCCGCGCCTGGAGCGCGTGGCCGCCTATGCCACGGCAAAGGACATTTTGCGTCGGAGCGTGGAGGAACTGGAAACGCTCCGGGAGCTGAAGCTGGGCATCCTCTACATGGGCGTAGAAAGCGGGGATGAAGAGGTTCTGCAAAACGTCCGCAAAGGGGTAACTTACCAGGAGATGGTGGAAGCGGGAAGAAGGGTCAAAGAGGCCGGGATTACCCTTTCCGTCACCGTTATTTTGGGCCTCGCCGGGCCGGCCGGCAGCGCAAGACACGCCCTGGCCACGGCCGGAATATTAAGCGCGATCGATCCTGATTACGCCGGAGCGCTCACCCTCACTCTGGTCCCCGGCACACCCCTCGCCGACCAGGTACGGCGGGGCGATTTCCAGCTCGTTACGCCTTTTGGCTCTTTAGAAGAGCTGAAAATCATCGTCGAAAACGCCTGCTTTACCAACTGCTTCTTCAGCTCCATGCACGCTTCCAACTATTTTACCGTGCGCGGCCGGCTGCCCCGGGAAAAAGAGCAAATGCTCAAAGACCTGGAATCCGTCCTGGCGAAAAGGGACCCCTCCCTGCTGCGGCCCGAATATTCCCGGGGCTTGTAAAAATAATAAATTTAAACCACAGAGGACACAGAGAGCACAGAGAATACAGGTATCGGGAATCGGCAGCCGGCTTTCAGCTCTTAAGCCGGAATACCTCATTATTCCGTATCTTGCTTTTTCTTAGCTGCCTGCCCCTTTTTTACCCGCCGGTTTTTTCTCTTCCAGTTCCCGGTTCAGGTGGTGGGCCAGGTCTTTAATCCGCTGGAATTGGGCATAATGCTCCGGGCCGTACAGCGGGAAAATGGAGTTATTGTGCAGCAGTGGGTCGGCGTCCGGCGGCAGGCCGCTCTCCCGGTAGGCGGGCGTACCGGGGACGGGGGCGTATTCTTCCAGGAAAATCCGGGCTCCCAGGCGGTGGACAAACTCCAGGGAGGCTTCCACTTCCGCCAGGGGCTGCTCCGGAAGTCCGATCAAAACGTTGACGCCGATTTCGTGAGGAGCGTAACCTGCTTGTTCCAACCAGAAAAGCGCCCGTTCCACTTCCCGGGCGTTTACTTTACCGCCCGTTCGCCGCTGGCGGACCGGGTCAACGGTCTCCAGCGCCAGGCGGGGCTGTACGAACCCCGCCTGCTTCATTGCGCTGGCCAACTCCGGCGTCAAAAACCGGGCATGCAGGGCATTGGGCGTATGGAAAATGCACTGCAAACCTTTTTTGCGGACGCCTTCCAGGATCGGCAGCAGGTGCTCCTCCGCCCGATAAAGCAGCGCCTCGTCGTAAAAGGCAAAGTTATGCACGTGTAAATTTCGATAGCCGTGTTCAATCGCCTCCACCACCCGGTCCGGCGCCAGGCGGGTGTACCGGCTGCTTTCCGCCAGCAAATACCAGCCGCAATAACTGCAGCGAAAAGGGCAGCCCGCCGAAGTGCGCAGGGTGAGGTACCTTAACTCCGGGTAAAGGTCGTAGGCCGGAAAGACCCTGGCCTCCTCCGCCGCTCCGGGAAAGGGCTCTTTGAAAGGAAAGCCGGTCAGCTCACTGATCAGGCGCAGGATTTCCGGCAGCGCGGAGCCCGCGTAAACCACGTCGGCGCCGCTGTTTTGGCGGGCGTGCTCCGGGCACAGGGCAGCGTAAATGCCGCCCAGAAGGAGCGGGACCGGGCCGAATGCTTCCCGGAGCAGGCGGATGGCCTCGAAGACCCCCGGGTACCAGTAAGTCAAACCGGAAGAAACCAGGATGACGTCCGGCTGCGGACTCTCGCGCAAAAGCCGGCGGAAAAGCTCCACCGGCATCCCGTACCGCTTGTAGCGGCGGGGAACATCCCGGTAGACAGGCGGCTTCGGGATAGTTTCCGCGTGATAAGGGCCGTCCCCGTAAGGGGTGGCGCGGGGGTACTTGCGCTCCGGGTATTTTTCCCGAAGATACCCGACCAGGCGCGGATCAAACCTGTCCAGGCAGTCAACGAGGATCACTTCCACCCCCGCCCGGCGCAGATAGGCGGCAATTTGTAAAAGCCCCAGGGGCCTGGCCCACAAATCGTAGGCGGCAAAGTCGCAAATCCAGGGATTCACCAGCAGGGCGCGCATTTTTTTACCTCTTCTTTGTGCCTGGGAAACTTTGTGCCTGATATTTTCGATGGAGTATCTCAGGTTACGTTTTATCTATTATAACCTGGTTTCCCCCGGTCTTCCACCCCGTTCTTCCACCGCTTCTAAAATGGAATTAAACCCCCGGAAAAAAGTTTGAAAAGGCCGGAAATCCGGCCCCCTGTTTTATTTTTCTTGATTGTTTCTGGCCAGCGCCAGAATGCGTTCCAAAACCTTCTGCCTTCTCGCCTCAATCTCGGCGAAATTCATCTGCGGGATGTAATACGTCTCCATCTCGTCGTGCGTTTTTTTGGCGCGTTGGAGGAAATCAACCGCTTCCTCCAGGCAGCGCCGGTACATCTCCCGGGCCGTATCCCTTTCCTCCTGGATGCTTTCATCGGTCAGCTGTTTGACGCAGGTCATGGTGTCCACGACCTCGTCTCCATTGTGCGGCTTATAATAATGCGGCTCTACGGAATTCACCACCGCGATTTCCAGGGCGGGAACGACCAGGTGTTCCACTCTCTTTGGATCAAGCGCGCAGTGGTATGCTTCGACATCGAAACCACGCATCAGGGCCACCTCCAGCAAACGGCGCACCAGGGTGGTTTTTCCCGTCCCGTCGTCGCCGTTAATGATGTAACGCTTTTTTAAACGGCCGACGATGGTGTCCAGGTAACTCACCGGCCCGTCGGGGGTAATGGCCGTAGCAAAAAGGTGGCGCGCCCGGGGATTATCGCTCTGCCGCTCCCGGCCCGTGAAGATCGCGTGGGCCAGGTCCAGCACCAGCCGGTCGAAGGCGCCCACGTTAAAGGCGCCTGTTTCCTGGTAAAAGGACCGGACCTCCTCCAGAAAAAGGTGCGCCGCCGCCAGGTAGGCGTAGGCCCGCCGGAAAAGCCGGCCGATTTCCCGGTTTAAGGCCAGAATTTCTTTCTTGTGCGCCCTTAACCCCTCCTCATTCCAGTGGTCCCCCAGGTGGATGATCTCGTCCACCGCCCCCGGGTTTTTCGGATCGACCACATGCGGGGCGGTACCGTCCAGCAGGGCCACCCGGATGGCGGGGATGACCACGCCGTCCAGTGAGCCGTTGTCGGACGAGCAGCAGTGGAATTCCACGTCGTAGCCCCGCTCCAGCATTTCCTCGCCGATCTTGCGCATGAAGGTGGATTTGCCCACCCCCGGGCCTCCTTTGATCACGAAGATGCGGGTGGCGTCCTGGTCAATAATGTAATCGTAAAAAGAATAAAAGCCCTGGCCGGTGTTGCCTCCCGGAAAAACCTTTTTCAACCTGCCTTTGGCCATGCCTGCTGCGCCCCCTTATCCTGGTTTGAAAGATTTGCAAGCGCGCCTGGAAAACAACAAGGCACCAGTGGCTCCTTTTTCCGTGGCGCCGGCTGCGGGTCAAACCTTCCTCCAAGATCATATATGCAGGGATTGTCGAAAAAATGTCCTTGAGCCGGGGGCAAAAATAAAGCAGGCAAATTAGAGATGTTGGGGCGGGGAAACGTTGTTATCTTGACAACCAGCAACTCCCCTGGTAAGATGCATGCGCAGGGAGGCTTTTGCAACCATGGAAAAACCCGCTGAACCGGGATCCAAAGCATTCGACGCATTTTTCCAAAACTTCCTCCGGCGACTCCTCGTGACGCATGAGGGGCACCAGGGGGATAATACCCACCGGGCCGCGCCTCAAAAGTTCCCACCCAGGCAGTTCGGCCAGATTGACCAAACGATAGCAGAAAGTCACCACGGTCAGGTCGAGGCAGTCGAAGCTGTACGTACCATTCTGGCGCTGCCTTCGGCAATCGGAAAAGATTTTCACGTTGATGGGCATCCCTTGCCCTCCTTATTGACGGCCCGGGCACCCCTGCGCTAAAACGATTAACTTTTTCCCTGTTCTCCCTGCTTCCTGTATTTTTCCCGCAGCTGATTCTTCAAAACCTTCCCGGACGGGTTCCGGGGGAGTTCAGAAACAAATTCATAGGAACGGGGGATCTTGTATCCGGCCAGGTTGGCCCGGCAAAATTGCGTGATTTCCTCGGGGGTAGCTTCTTGTCCCGGCTTTAAAACCACCACTGCGTGCACCCGCTCGCCCCACTTTTCGTCGGGAACGCCGATCACCGCCGCATCGGCGATGGCCGGGTGCTGGTAGAGGACACTTTCCACCTCCTTGGAGGAGATGTTTTCGCTACCGCTTAAGATCATGTCCTTTTTCCTGTCCACCACGTAGAGATACCCGTTTTCGTCGAAATAACCGATGTCGTTGGTGTGCAGCCAACCCCCGCGCAAGGCGGCGGCGGTCTCCTCGGGCAGCTCCCAATAGCCGAGCATCACGTTCGGCCCCCGGGCAAGGATCTCCCCGCGCTGTCCAACCGGCAAATCGTTGTCTTTGTCGTCCACAATCCGGGCGCGGGTTAAAAACACCTCCCGCCCGGAGTGTTCGTTAAAGCGCCCGGCCCGGATGTCTTCCCGGGTGACCGGCCCAATGGTCACAAAAGGGGCCGCCTCCGTCTGGGCAAAGGAGGTGTAGAGCACGTTCAGATTCGGAAAAATATCAAACAGTTCGGCCGCCACTCTTTTGGGCATCTGGCTGCCCCCGGCCAGGACGGTGCGCACGGAGCTTAAATCATACTTGCGCGCGTCAATCCCGGAGTTCACCAGGATGGTCCACGGGCCGGCGGTGGTGGTAATCTCGGTGACTTTCTCCCTTTGGATTGTTTCGTAAATCGTGTTCACGTTAAATTCCTCAAAAACCATGGTGCAGCCCAGGGCCATCATCCCCATCGCCATGCAGCCCATCACGTGGAACAAGGGGGCGGGGTAGTAAACGATGTCGTCGGGAGAAAGGGCAATCCCCAGGTTCTCGTTGGCCGCGTTGGCCGCGATGTTTCCGTGGGAGAGCATGACCCCCTTGGGCATCGCCGTCGTCCCGCTGGTATAGCAGATAACCGCCAGGTCGTCCGGGGAGATTTCCGCTCGGGGTTCTTCCGGGGAAGCGGCGGCGAGCGCATCTTCGTAAAAGGCGTAGCCGGGGGCGGGCGCTATTGCAAGAAAGTGCTCCACCGTGGGAATCTGGCCGCGGATCGCATCGATCATCCCGGTATAGTCCCTCCCGGCGATAATCGCCCTGGGTCGGCAGTTGTTCAGGATGTAGATCAACTCCCGCCCCACCAGCCGGTAATTCAATGGGACGGCGACAAAACCGCCGATGGTTATCCCGTAATAGAACTCCAGATACCAGGGGCAGGTTTTATCCAGGAAAGCAACCCGGTCCCCTTTCTTTAGGCCCAGGCCGGAGAGCAGGTTGGCCAGCCGGTGGCAGCGCTGGGCAAATTCGGCGAAAGTGTACCGGACCGGACCGCTGGCTACGGCAAGTTTTCCGGGGTTGCGCAGTCTGTTGCGGGAAAGTAAATCCCTGGTGGTCGGCAGCATAAAGCATCCCTCCAAAAGAAGATTAGTTTTTTATATTCGAGCCGCAGGCGCAAAATACCTTTTCGAAAAGCCGGAAAAAATGGTGCCTGCTTGGCGTAAGGGTGGGTAACGAGAGTCATCTAAAGCTTTTACGTCCTCCTCGTGCAGAGCTGGATCATGATCTTCGGTAGGTGCTGGAAAGGTCAAAATCCCTGCCCTGCGCGTAAGTATATCTTCCAGGCGCTGGTCAGCACGTCTTTAAACCGCACCGGCTACCGGCTGCCCATGGCGGCGGGGTTTCTCGTCCCGGCCACCCCCCTTCGAACAACGCGGCCGTCGAACTGATGCCCGAAAAAACAGCCGCCATCTCTGGGTTACGCGGCACGTTCCGGCAGACCGGGGGAGTTTTGGGAACTTCCCTGATTCTGCTCATCCTTTCTTTTAATCAGGACAAAATAAAGAAAGCCGGCCGGCTGATTAGCCGGGTTTTTTGCCGGGCCAAAATAATGCGAAGTAATTTTGCCCGATAAAAGCTTCCTTATGCACAATAAAAGCTTCCTTATGCACAATCGAGTAGGAGGGGGTGATTGACCCCCGTCCTCTCACACCACCGTACGTACCGTTCGGTATACGGCGGTTCACCA
>JAIMBK010000058.1 GCA_023511535.1 Armatimonadota bacterium | reverse complement strand
CTCCTCAGAAAATAGATTTTCATGATTAATGGAGAGAACGAACGTTCTCATGGGGAACTCCTCAGAAAATAGATTTTCATGATTAATGGAGAGAACGAACGTTCTCATGGGGAACTCCCTCGAAAAGTGCCTCTGTACCTCCCCCTTAATTTGTGTTAAGTTCCCTTAAATATGCATTGTCGATTTTCCTGAATTTCGCGAGCCGCCGCCGCAAAAGTTCCTCCTCCGGGAGACCGGCCAGTTCGTCCAGGTGTCTGGCCAGCGCTTCCTTCACGTAGCGGGCGGCCAGCGCGGGGTCGCGGTGAGCACCGCCGGGCGGTTCGGGAATCACTTCGTCCACGATCCCCAGCTCAGCCAGGTCGGCGGCGGTAATCTTCATGCTCTGGGCCGCTTCCGGGCAACGGGCGGGATCGTTCCACAGGATGGTTGCGTAAGCCTCCGGGGAGATGACGGAGAAAACGGCGTGCTCCTGAATCAAAAGGCGGTCCCCGGCGCCCAGCGCCAGCGCGCCGCCGCTTCCCCCCTCGCCGGTAATGACCGCCACCACCGGCGTTCTTAAACCAAGCATGGTTTGAATGGACCGGGCGATGGCCACGGCCTGCCCCCTTTCTTCCGCGCCCACTCCGCAGTAAGCCCCCGGCGTGTCGATCAGGGTAATCACCGGACGCTTAAATTTCCCGGCCTGGAGCATTAAACGCCGTGCCTTCCGGTATCCTTCCGGGTGCGCCATGCCGAAATTGCGCTCCAGGTTCTCCCTGGTGTCTTTCCCCTTCAAGTTACCGAGGACGGTCACCGGCCGGCCGTTAAAACGCGCCAGGCCCCCGATGAGCGCGGGGTCGTCGCCGTACAGCCGGTCCCCCCGCAATTCCAGAAAATCAGTAAACAAATGCCGGATGTAAGCAAGCACATTCGGCCGTCCTGGGTGACGGGCCACCAGCACCTTTTGCCAGGGAGTGAGGTTCTGGTAAATATCTGCGGTCAGCTCTTGCAGCCGTTTTTCCAGGCGGGCAATTTCGTTCTGCAAGTCCAAAGCTTTTTCCCGGGCAAAAGTCCGCAGTTCGGAAATCTTGGTCTCTAATTCAATAATCGGACGCTCGAAGTCTAAATTAACCATTCCCCTTAAACCTCCCGGTGGAGGGCCAGAATTTGCGCCAGCGTAGATTTTAAGCGGGGGCGGGGCACCACCTGGTCGATAAAACCGTGCCGGCATAAAAATTCCGCCCGCTGGAACCCCTCGGGGAGCTTCTGACGAATGGTCTGTTCGATTACGCGCGGACCGGCAAACCCGATCAGCGCGCCGGGTTCGGCCAGGATGATATCCCCCAAAAAGGCAAAACTGGCGCTGACTCCGCCGGTGGTCGGATCGGTAAGGACGGAAATATAGAGGAGTCCGGCCCGGTGGAAGGCAATCAAGGCCGCACTGGTTTTGGCCATTTGCAGCAGGGACAAAACCCCTTCCTGCAGGCGGGCGCCGCCCGAGGCGGAAAAGATCACCAGCGGCAGCCGTTTTGCGCAGGCGTTTTCGATGGCCCGCACAATCTTCTCCCCCACCACGGTGCCCATGCTGGCCATGATAAACCGGATATCCAGGGCGGCCACCGCCACCCGGTGGCCCAAAATAGTCCCTTCACCGGTGAGAACAGCCTCGGGAAGCGCCGTCGCCTGCCTGGCGGCCTGCAATTTTTCTTGATATTCCGGCGCCGCCAAGGGAACTTCGCCGGTCAGGCCCTGGTCGTACTCCCGAAAACTGCCTTCGTCTAAAGTGTACTGCAATCTTTCCGGCGCGGTCAGGCGAAAATGATAACCGCACTTCGGGCAAACTTTCCAGGATCTATCCAGCTCTTTGGCCGAACGGAGATCGCCGCAACACGGACACCTGGTCCACAACCCTCTGGCAAGAATAGACAGCACCAGCCTTTACAACGTATTAATGATTTCCAGGGCCTCGTCCGCTTCCGCTTCCGGGACGAGAATTTCAATCGAACAATTGATGCCCTGCTGGGGCTGGCCGATAGCTTTTAATTTCACCAGGATTCCTTCCCCGGATAAAACCTGCCGGACCTTTTCCGCTTCTTTTTTAGTGGGAGCGATATAGACGACCGTCCACACAAAAGGGCCCCCTTCTTTAGGGATTAGGAATCAGGGGTCAGGGATCAGGGATTAAGTTGATATTTAGTACATCTATTTTCTTTGCCCCCTTTCCCTTAAGTCCCTCTGTCCCTTTGTCCCTTTGTCTCTCTGTGCCTTTTGCCTCTGTGCCTTTGCCTCTAATCTTAATTATATCCACCTCTTGCCTGTTGTTAACCTTACTCATCGTTGCGCAGTTTGCCGTGTTTGGTCAAAACTTCCACCCGCCCGCGGATTTTGATGGCCGAGGTGTGTTCGGTGAACTGGGCAATCATAATCTCGTTCTTATCCAGTTTTTCCGTATGGTGAAACCTGGTGTCTTTGCCGCGGGTCAGCCCGATCACCGTGACGCCGTTTTCCAAAGCCTTAATCACGACGTAATCATCATAATAAAAACGTCCGTTTTCCGGCATTTTTCTACCCTTCCTTCACTTTTACGTTTTCCGGCCCCAGGACGTCCTGCAGCCTGGCGACCACCGGCGTGGACAGGTCAACCCAAAATTCTTTGGGGGCCAGGGCCAGTTTTTTGTCTTTGGGAAAATACAGGTAGACCGGCGAAGGCCCCGGGCAACTGCGCAAGACCAGCTGCACCCGGGTAATTAAATCCAGCGAGGTGTTCTTGAACTGCAGGTAAACGTTGCCGGCCGGTTCCTTTTTGACCGGGGAAATTTCCTCCGCGACAATTTTTGCCTCTTCGTCGTTTAAGTTCACCCGCCCGCGCACAATGACCACCTGGTCCGGCCGGAGCAAACTTTTATACTCCTGGTAGGTCCGCGCAAAACAGATTACCTCGCAGGCGCCGGTTAAATCCTCAAACTGGCACCGGGCCATAATTTCCCCTTTCCGGGTGGTGATTTTCTTCACCGCCGTAATCATCCCGCCCAGCACCACCGGACTGTTCGGTTCCATTTCCTTGATTTCCGCCACGTTTGCCGTCGCCAGCCGGCTCAAGCAGCCCCGGTATTCGGAAAGCGGGTGGCCGCTGATGTACAACCCCAGAGCTTCCTTTTCCATGGCCAGCAGCTGCCCCGGAGGGTATTCGGCGATGTCGGGCAGTTCAAAAGAAAAGGTATCGCCGGTATAATCCCCCCACAGATCCAGCAGGGACAGCTGGCCGTTGGCCCGCTCCTTCGCCGCCTGGCCGGCCAGTTCCAGGGCGCTGTCCACCGCCGCCATCAGCTGCGCGCGCCGGTGGCCGAGGGAATCGAAGGCGCCGCTCTTAATTAGACTTTCCACAACGCGCCGGTTTATTACGCGCGTATCCAGGCGCCGGCAAAAATCGGTGTAGCTGCGAAAGGCGCCCTTTTGCTGCCGCTCCTGGATAATGATCTCCACCGCGGCCACGCCCACATTTTTAATCGCCGCCAGCCCGAAGCGGATTTTTCCGCCCACGACTGTAAAATCTGTCTCGCTCTCGTTAATGTCGGGCGGCAGCACGGCGATGCCCATCCGGCGGCATTCTTCCACGTAGGCGGCGATTTTATCCGTATTGTCCCGGACGGAGGTCAGCAGGGCGGCCATGTATTCGGCCGGATAGTTGGCCTTGAGGTAGGCCGTCTGGTAGGCTACCATGGCGTAGGCTGCGCTGTGACTTTTATTGAAGCCGTAGCCGGCAAAATATTCCATCAAGTCAAAGATCTGGCCGGCCACATCCTCCGCGCAGCCGTTTTTGACTGCCCCCTCGACGAACTGCGAGCGCAGCCCGGCAATGATCTCCGGCTTCTTTTTGCCCATGGCGCGGCGGAGTAAATCGGCCTGCCCCAGAGAAAAGCCGGCCAGGTCGCTGGCAATGCGCATCACCTGCTCCTGGTAGAGGATCACCCCGTAGGTGTCCTTCAGGATCGGTTCCAGCTGCGGGTGCAGGTAGGTTATTTTTTTCTGGCCGTGCTTCCTTTTGACAAAATCCTCCACCATCCCGCTGCCCAGCGGACCGGGACGGTACAGGGCCACCAGGGCGACAATATCTTCGAATCCTTCCGGGCGCAAATCCTTGAGAATCGAACGCATCCCGCTGCTCTCCAGCTGGAAGACGCCGGCGGTTTCCCCCGCGGAAAGCAGGGCGAAGGTTGGCGGGTCGTCCAAAGGAATTTTCTCGATGTCCGGGGCCGGCTTCCCGCCTTTGGCAATCAGCCGGATTGCTTCGGCGATGACCGTTAAGGTGCGCAGGCCCAGCAAGTCCATTTTCAAAAGACCCAGTTCCTCGATCTGGTCTTTGGCGAACTGGGTGGTCAGCGGGCCGTCGGCGGCCTTATACAGGGGCAGGTAATGGGTCAGCGGCTCCCGGGTAATCACCACCCCGGCTGCGTGGGTGGAAGCGTGCCTGGGCATCCCCTCCAGAAGGGAGGCCATGTCGATCAATTTTTTAATCTGCGGGTTCTGCTCGTACATTTCCCGCAATTCCGGGGACTCCTGCAGGGCCCTTTCGATGGTGATGTGCAGTTCCGCGGGCACCAGCTTGGCCACCCGGTCCACTTCCGCGTAAGGCATGTTCAAAACCCGGCCGACGTCGCGAATGGCCGCCCGCGCCATCATGGTGCCGAAGGTGGCGATCTGGGCCACCCGGTCGGCGCCGTACCGCCGGGCAACGTAACTGATTACCTCGCCCCGGCGTTCAAAGCAGAGGTCCACGTCCACGTCGGGCATGGAAACCCGGTCGGGATTTAAAAAGCGCTCGAAAAGGAGCCCGTATTTGAGCGGATCGAGGTTGGTGATGCCCAGCAGGTAGGCGACCAGGCTGCCGGCGGCCGAGCCGCGGCCGGGACCCACGGGGATCCCCTGCGAACGGGCGTAATGAATGAAATCCCAAACGATCAAAAAATAGGCCGCGTAGCCCATCTGCCTGATTACCTGCAATTCGTATTCCAGGCGCCGGCGCACCGGCTCGGTGATTTCCCCGTAGCGCCACTGAATGCCCTGGTGGCATAACTCCGCCAGGTAAGAATCGGCGGTCTTTCCTTCCGGAATGGGGTAATCGGGCAGGTGCAGCTGGTTAAAGGCCAGGTCGACCTGGCAGCGCCCGGCAATGGCCAGTGTGTTTTCCAGGGCGGCGGGAAGTTCGCCGAACAGGCCGGCCATTTCGGCGGGGCTCTTTAAATAAAGTTCGTTGGAATTGAAGCGCAGCCGGTTCGGGTCGTCGATGGTTTTCCCCGTCTGAATGCACAAAAGGACGTCCTGCATCTCGGCGTGCTCGCGCTTTACGTAATGCACGTCGTTGGTGGCCACCAGCGGGATCTGCAGGGCGCGGCCGATCTCCACCAGGCCGCGGTTGATCGTCTGCTGTTCGGGCAAACCGTGATCCTGCAATTCTAAATAAAAATTACCGGCGCCGAAAATATCGTTATACTCCGCGGCCGCCTGCCGCGCCCTGTCCAGCTGGCCGGTCTGCACCAGTTCGGCCACTTCCCCCGCCACGCAGCCGCTCAGGGCGATCAGGCCCGGGCTGAAGCGGGCCAGCGTTTGCTTATCCAGGCGCGGCTTGTAGTAAAAGCCGTCGATGTAGCCTAAAGACACCAGCTGCAAAAGATTCCGGTAGCCTTTCTCGTTTTCCGCCAGCAGCGTCAGGTGATAGAGGTGATCGTCCACGTGGGGAACGCGGTCGCTCATGGTGCGGGGTGCCATGTAAATCTCGCAGCCCAGGATCGGCTTGATGCCTTCTTTCCGGCAGGCTTTGTAAAAATCCACCACGCCAAACATCGAACCGTGGTCGGTAATGGCCAGCGCGGGCATTCCCATCTTCCGGGCGGCGGCGACAACCTCTTTAATCCGCGCCGCCCCGTCCAGCAAACTGTATTCGGTGTGTACGTGCAGGTGTACAAACATCCGCCTCACCCATCCATGGTTATATCTATCTCATTCTTTTTGCCGCCGGAAAATCCTGCCTCGTTCGGAAAAAATCAAAGACCTTGAAGCTGCTCTTCAAGGTCTGAAAGGCACTAAGGCGCAAAGGGGTAAAGGCACAAAGAGAAATGCTGCCTGCTGCCTCCGCGCCTTTATTTTCTGAGGTGTTGCTAGCTCTCTTCCTTTTCTTCCCGGCAACACTCCCGGCAATAACCGTAAAATTCCATCCTGTGCCCCGTGACCTGCAGGGAGGTCCGGCGGGCGACCTGCTCCTCGAGTTCATTCAACACGGGGAGGTCCAGATCAAGGACCCGGCCGCACCTTTTGCAGACAAAATGATAATGATTCTGCGGATTTCCGTCGTACCGGCTGAAGGTGCTGCCGTAACTCAACTCCATAATCTCGCCGGTGGCTTTCAAATGCCCTAAATTACGGTAGATCGTGCCCAGGCTGATGTCGGGGATCACTTTCCGGGCCTGTTCGTAAACCCAGTCGGCCGTAGGGTGGGTATTGGTGCCGCGTAAGATTTCCAGAATCAATTTTTTTTGTCTGGTCATGCGGGTCGTTTTGGCCAAATCGGACACCCCAAATAATAACTACTACCAGCAATAGGATAGCACCACCGGCCGCATTTGTCAAGAAAAAAGTACCTTATCCCATCTCCCTCACTTCTTCTCCCGTTCGATAATTAACTGCGCCGCCTTTCTCCCGGAAAGAAGCATCCCGCCGAAGATGGGGCCCATCCGGTGTCCGCCGCAGACGGCATTGGCCGTCATTCCGGCCACGTAGAGGCCGGGGTACACTTCCCGGGTATTTTCCAGAATGACCCCTTCGCCGCGCTCCGCCCACATGGACTTTTCCCCCTCCAGGCCGCCGCCGGCCGTTTGCAGGGGAGCCTTCAGCTTATGGACCACAAAATTGACCACCTGGGCGTCGTGGCCCGTGGCGTCAATAACGTACCGGCTCTGCACGGCCAGGGGGTCGACGTGCAGGTTGGCCATTTCCACCGCTTTCCAGTTCAAAACCAGGCCGGTAATCCGGCCGTTCCGGACCATCACATCCTCGGCGCAAATTAAATTAAAAATTTTCGCTCCGGCCCGCACCGCTCCCAAAATAAGGGCGGCCACCGCCTCAACGGAATTGGCGGTGTAATACCCCTCCTGGAAAACTTCGCAGCGGACCCCCAGTTCGTCTAAAATGGGCTTCGCCTCTTCCTGGACCACAATCTGGTTGAACATCATCCCGCCGCCCCACATGCCGCCGCCAACGCTCAATTTGCTTTCAAAAACGACGACGCGCAGGTTTTTTTCGGCCAGGTAGCGGGCCGCGGTAAGGCCTGCCGGCCCTCCCCCGGCAATTGCCACGTCGGTATCGAGGGCAGCCAGCAGATCCCCGGTATAACGGGTGATGATCGCGCGGGAAACAACGATGTCCTCAATTTGCATTTTTCAATCGTCCCTCCTTTAAAAATCCAAACAAAAAGGCACACCCGCCAAAAAGAGTGTACCCAAAAGCCTCTTTCCCTCCGCGGGCATTATCCCGATCAGGTTTTGCGGGTCAGGTGCTAGGTCAGCCCTTTCTCAGCCCCTCGCGCCAGGAGCTCCCCGTTGTCCGGTATTATGTCCTGTTATGTCCCGGTAACTGTTAAGTTAAATTCAACAAAGCAGTTAAGGAATCCTCCTTTACCCGGGGATTTTTTTCCGGAAAATTTTTTCAAGGTGATAAAGGCTGTAACATTCGTACATTTGGGCACACTTCCGGAAGGCCGCCGCCGGCAGGCCGGACCACCCGGCAGCAGGCACCGGATTTAACCAGATGACGTCCCGGACCTTCCGCGCCATTTCCCCCAGCAGCCCGGCGGCCTGCTCCCAGCAAACCGTCCTGGTATCGCTGACGATGATGAAAACGGCATCGGGCGCGATTAACTTTTTATACTCCCGCCGGAAAGTTTCCAGCGCCAGGTAAAAATTGGTGGTTTGCCCCCATTGCCTGCTTTCGTTCATCAGGTCCGTCATCGTTGCCGCAAAATCCCGCCGGCGTTCGAAACAAGGGGTAACTCTTTCCAGGTCCTCGGAAAAAACAAAGCTTTCGATCTTCTGGCCGGCGCTGTTTAAACCGTAGATAAACTGGAGTACGAACCGGGAGTAGCGGGCCATGGAGGCAGAAACGTCGCAGATCAGAACCAGCCGGGGGCGTTTGGGGCGGCGGCCCCGGTACCGCAGTTCCAGGGGCGTTCCGCCGAAACGGATGTTTTGCCTGATCGTCCGCCGGAAATCGATGGCCCGGGAGCGGCGGCTCTGCCGGTAGCGGCGGGACAGGCGCCTGGCCAGCCGGGCCGAGAGCCGCCGGATCAGCGCGGTCATTTTGGGCAGTTGCTCATCCTGGATATTTTGCAAATCGGCGTAGAGAATTTGCTCGCCGGGATCGCGGTAAAAATCCGCGCTGACGGGGAAAAGGTCCTCCGGGGAAGAAACTTCTTTTTCCTCCGCCTCCCTTTTCAGCAGATAGTAGCGCCAGTAATTCAACGCCGCCTGAACCACCCGTGCAACCAGCTCCCCCGGGTTGTTCACCGGGTTGCCGCGCATTTGGGCGATTAGCTCTTTAAGCCGTTTTTGTTCCCGGGCCGGCAGGCGGGTAAAGGTCTGCAGGTTTTCCCGGGTCAGCCGGTACTTCTCCGGAATGTAGTCCTCCCAGGGTTGGAACAGCTGCGCCAGCTCCTGCCCGGCGGCCGCCAGCTTTTGTTCCTCCGCTTCCTTTTGCCGCCGCCAGCGGGCAAAAAGCTCCTCCTTCGCCTCTCCGGAGAGAAAGAACAGATCAAAAGCCCGGTCGAAAACCGGCCGGTCGGACGGGTTTTTGATCAAAAGAGCCTGCAGGGCCGCCCTGACCTGACGGCGGTCCAGCAGGTCGATCCAGGCCAGCGCCCGGTAGGCGTCCATTGTTTCCGCCACGCTCACCCGTACGCCGGAAAGCCGCAGGACGCGCACAAATTGGGCAATGGCCAAAGAAATTTCCGGGGCCTGATTCTGCATGCCGTCCTTCGCTTCCCTTCTCCGGAGCAGCGCCGCGCCTACGCGCGACGGCAGCCGCCCGCCGCCCGGCAGGCTTCCCGGCGACCTGCCTCCTGGGGGCCGGTTTCGTTTTCCCGGCAACTGTTTAAAAGTGCGGCGAGGCCGATTTTCGATCTGACCAGATCCTGGTCCTCCTGGTTTTTAAGCAGCATGTTCAGGGTGAAATGCAGGTTTTCTTCGGTCAAGCAGTGAGCGTTCAAGGCCACCAGCGCCCTGGCCCAGTCCAGGCTCTCCGCGATGGAGGGCCGCTTTTTCAGTTCCGCCTGGGAGCGAAGATAACCGGTCACCAGGGCGATCTGCCGGATTAATTTTTCGCCGGCTTCCGGCACCCTGGCTTGCAGAATGCGCACCTCTTTTTCCACGCCGGGGTAGTCCAGGTAAAGGTAAACACACCGGCGCCGCAGGCCGTCGGAAAGTTCCCGTTCACCGTTGCTGGTCAGCACCACCACCGGGATCTGCCTGGCCGTCAGGGTGCCCAGCTCCGGGATGGAAACCTGAAAATCCGACAACAGTTCAAATAAAAAAGCCTCGAAGGGCTCATCCACTTTATCACATTCGTCAATGAGCAAAACCACCCGGCGGTCGGCCCGGATCGCCTTTAGCAGGGGGCGCTCCAACAGGTATTCCGGGCCAAACAGGCTGGTTTCATCCACGGCGGCGCAGCCGGTTTCTTTTAAAACCTGGATTTTCAGCAGCTGGCGCTGATAGTTCCACTCGTACAAAGCTTTGTTTTCATCCAGGCCCTCGTAGCACTGCAGGCGGATCAGCCCGGTTTGCAAAACCCTGCTTAAGACCTTGCCCACTTCCGTTTTCCCGACGCCCGGCGCCCCCTCCACCAAAAGGGGCTTGCCCAGTTTTAGGGCCAGGTAAATGGTCACCGCCTGCTCTAAGTCGCAGATATACCCTTCCCGTTCCAGCGCCTTGTGCAATTCCGGGATGCTCAAATCCAACAAGCCGGTTCAACCCCTCCTGCAAAGTCGAATCCTTCACTTCAAAGCCGAATCCTGATTCTTGAAACGTTTTTTGCCGGGCCTTTAGCCAAGGCCGGGAAACCCGTGCTGCCGCAGGGCTTCGTAAAGAACGACGGCCACCGCGTTGGCCAGGTTTAAGGAACGGGCCTGGTTAATCATCGGGATGCGCACACAGCGGTCTTTATTCGCCGCCAGCAAGTCCGGCGGCAGGCCCCGGGTTTCCTTGCCGAAAACCAAAAAGGCGTCCGGCGGGTACCGGACTTCCGTGTAGAGGCGCTCCCCCCGGGTGGAAACAAAAAAGAAGGTGTGGTCCGGGTATTTTTGTTCGACCCGAGCAAAACCGTCGTAATAATGGATCTCCACCAGGTGCCAGTAGTCCAGGCCGGCCCTCTTCAGGTACTTATCCTCCGTGGAAAAACCTAAGGGGCGCACCAGGTGCAAAACAGTGCCGGTGACGGCGCAGGTCCGGGCGATATTGCCGGTGTTGGCCGGGATTTCCGGCTCTACAAGGACAACGTGCATACTGTTTTCTTCCCTATTGGACCGCGGGCAAGCCGGTACCTTTGCTAACTGCCTAGCAAGCGTCCGTGCTCGATCTTTAGGCAACGGTCCATGACCAGCGGCACGCCCCGCTCCCGGGCCAGCGCCGCAGCTTCCTCGCTGATCACGCCCAGCTGCAGCCAGACGGCCGCGGGCTTTAGGGCAAGCGCTTCTTTCACCACCCCCGCCGCTTCTTCGCTGCGCCGGAAAACGTTGACAATATCCACCGGTCCGGGGACGGCGGCCAGACTGGGGTAAGCCTTTTCCCCCAGGACCTCCTTCACGCGCGGATTCACGGGGATGATCCGGTAGCCTTTTTCCTGCATGTACTGCGCCACCCGGTAGCTGTCCCGTTCCGGCTTATCGGAAAGGCCGACCACGGCGATGGTTTTGCTTCTGGCTAATAAATCTTTAATTTCGTGGTCACCGGGATTCTGAAACACTCCAAAAACCTCCCTTAAAGACAGGAATCAGGGGTTAGGGAATAGGGGTTAGGGGTAAACACTTTTATCAAAATATTATTTGATCCGGGAAAAGGCGGCCTCCAGCCCGGCCAGGTAAGCCTTCGGATTGGCGGTCAGCCTGGCCCCCGCCCACAAGCGCTTTAAATGCTCGAAAGAAACCTGGCCCTTCAAAAAGCGCCGGATAATCCAGCCCGTGGTTTGCCAGATGTGATGCGGCCGGAGGTAGGCGGATTTATACAGGCCGGCGAACTCCTTGTAAAATTCGGTCAGGGAAAGCCTGGTGGGCAGCACGGCGTGCAGCAAATCAAAGAACTCGTAGTTCAGGGAGGTAATACGCTCGCGGACGTTCTCAAACAGCTCCGTTCCCGGCAGCGGGGTTAACACGCTGAAGTACGGCTGGGCTATTTTCAACCTTTTGATGTAGCTTTTCAGTTTTTCAAACTCTCTTTTGGTGAATTCCGGATCGACAATAAAAGAGGCATAGACGCCGACGTTCAGGGAACGGAGGAACTTGAAAGCCTTTTCGTTGTTCTCCACGGTATTTTGCTTGTTGATTTGCTCCAGACCTTCCTGATCAATTTTCTCAAAACCGATAAACACCTGATCCAGGCCGACTTCCCGCCATTCCCGGACCACGTCGGGATAGTTAACGATGGCGTCGCTGCGGGCCTGGAAAATATACCGGCGGAAAGGCAGGCGCCAACGCTTGATTAAACCGGCGATCTCGCCGGCGCGCTTGATGTTGCCCAAAAAATTATCGTCGGTAAACAGGACGTCGCCTTCGGGAAGGCGGGCCAGTTCCTCCACGACCCGCTCGGCGGACTGGGAACGGAACTTTTTGCGGTTAAACCGCCAGATGCTGCAGAAATTACACCGGTAAGGACACCCCCGGGAGGTCTCCACGGTGATCACCGGCCGGCGGAAACCGAGGTAATAGCGCCCCCTTAAATTCTCCGGGCGGGAGCGGTCCGGGAAGGGAATATTGTCCAGCACAGGAATCAGCTCGCGGGGGCCGGTAAAAAACTGGCCTCCGTGATGGTTTAAAACCAGACCGGCCACTCTGGTCAGGTCCCCGGCGCCCTCCAGGGCGGCAATCAGTTCGGGGGTGGTGGTTTCTCCTTCGCCAACGACAATCGCATCGATGGCCGGGTCGGAAAAATCCGCGTAGTTCAGCGAAGCGTGGTGGCCGCCGACAAAAATAAATACCTCTTTCAAAATCTCCTTGAGGGTCCGTGCAATCTGGATGACCGCATACGTATCGACCGTAAAAGAACAGCTGATCCCTACCGCCCGGGGCGCAAACTCTTGAATTTGGGCCACCGGCAAAGAACCGCCCAGCAAATCGACCAGCTTCACCTGGTGCCCCGTTAAAGAAGCCGCCACAATTTCCAAACCTAAAGGCTCCGTACAGATGACATTCTTAAAACCCAGAGCATCTCTCGGCCGCGGCTGAACCAGCAGGACGCGCATAGCAGGTCACCCCTTTTTAATTTTGGTTGGAAATTTATTTAAAAAATACTTGCAATCCGGGGAAAATACGGTTTTATTATGACATCTTCCCGGCAGATTAATACATTAAATACATAAAAAGTCACCACAGACCTTTTTTCTTCTCGCGCGCTTCCCGCTGAAAGCCCGTAAAAAGTTCGGCGTATTTGACGTTGGGCGGCACGGTGAGCACCTGGGCGTACCCGTTCAACAAAAGTTCGGCGTTAAACATCTTCGCCCGCACTTCCTCCGCGGCTTCTGCCGCGCCGCCGTTCTTTGGGCGGGAAAGCCAGACGTAAGCCAGGAGGCGGTCGTATTTATCGCGCTCCTCAACATCCAGCTCCAGGTAAACCGTTTTTTTCTCCAGGCGCTTTTTGGTGTAGGCCGCCGCTTCTTTTCCATACGGCTCCACTTCCCGCGTACTCTCCGGGGTATCCACCCCGATCAGGCGCACTTTTTCCTCTCGCCCGTCCGTAAGCCGTACCCAAAATGTATCACCGTCGATTACCTTGGTTACCAGGGCGGGAACATACTTTTCCGCGGCAGCCGGGTCCGGGCTTTGTTTGCCGGTGCCTGTACAACCGCTGAAAATGACTGAAGAGGCAAGCAGGAAAAGGGTCAGGAGCAAAAAAGGCAGGAGCTTTTGCCGTCTATTCATGGACATTCACGGACCGTTCCGGAACAAATCAACAGACCCGGTTTAAAGGATTTACTGCTTAAAGGATTTACTGCTTAAGAACAGGATACCAAACCAGCCTGATTTGTCAAGGTTCCGGGGAAATTTTGCCGGGAAAATTTTTTCCTTTCACTTGTTCCGAAGATGCGCGACAGCGATAGAGACCCTCCCATCATAGGTGGGGTTAACCTGGATTTAGAAATGGAAAGAAGATCCGCACGCATTTTGCCAAACCCCAGGCCCGGGAAAAAGCCCGGGCGGAAGGAGTCATCGTGATCCAGAGCTTCGAGTGGCTGTGATCAGGTTTTTACAGCAACGCTACTGTTCCGGGCAATAAGTTAATAAGTTAAATGCCCGGCACCCGCGGGGGGATTGCCAATAAGATAGAAAGGAAAAGTTACTGCGACCCGAAAATGTCCCGCGCTGTAATTTCCAGGCCGGGCAGAACCGTTGAAGAGACGGGCTCTTCATCCTCCTCCTCGTACACCCCGGTGCGCTGCCAGTCTTTTTCGCCAGGCACAAAAATTTCCAGCAACCGTTCCTGCGGGTCCACCAGCCAATACTCCTTGACCCCGCTTAGAAAATAACGCCGGCTTTTCTTTCCGCGGTCCCGCCGGATCGTCGCCGGGGAAAGAACCTCCACCACCAGGTCCGGGGCACCGTTTATCCGTGCTTCTTCAATGATGCCAAGCCGATCATTGCTGATAAAGATTACGTCCGGCTGAAATGTATTCTTTTTCGCCGGTTCGTCTAACACCACGTCGAGCGGAGCAATGAAAACTTTTCCGGAGCCGGCTTTTTGGACATAAAGACTGAAAAGCAGAAAAATATTCCCGGCAACAAACTGGTGGCGTGTACCCGGTGATGGCGTCAAGAACAATTCCCCCTCGATCAGCTCGTAGCGGTTGCCGTCGTCTATTTTCAAATAGTCATCGTAAGTGTAGAACTTTTTGACCTCTTGAGCAGCCGGCACAGTCATGGTTAAATTCCCCTTCAATTACCTTTGTGGATTCTTTCTCTAATTTTATAATATAATTCTTACAAAAGGAAGCAGGGCGCGGGGAAAATTCGTGGCCGATTGCCGCGGGAAAGGGGAAATGGTATAATAGGACCAGAAGCTGGAAATGTGAAGACCAGGGGCATGAGCATGAGCAGGCGGCGAAGAAAAAAATTTTTACTTCCGGAAGAACAAAAAAAACTGGTGATCACCCGGCTCACCGGGTTAATGACAAAAGAAATGCCGGAAATTGTTTTCGCTTTTCTTCACGGTTCCTTTCTAGACCAGGGCTCTTTTGGAGACCTTGACCTGGCAAAACAATACATAAAAGAGGTGCTGGGTCTTGAAGTTTAACGGCGATAGAATGCACTCCATTCTGTCTGAATACCTGCAGGCAGTAAAAAGACTGGAAGAGCTGGTACTGGGGTGTAGACGATAAAAAGGTTTTTCTATTCTGCAAGAAAATTTACCTGACTTGCACCAGTTTATCAACGAACTCAAGGCCCGCCTCCCGGTTGTCCTTAAAGACGCCGGGCCGTTACCAAAGGTTAGTCAAGACAAGAAAAAGAAAGGGAAGTAAAACGCCGCTCAACATTTTACCCCCCGATAAGATATCGATTTCCTCGAACAATCAGCCGCGCCGCGCCCAGGAAATTACTTTGTATACCGCGGCAATGACGTCGGCCGCGTCCCGGTCGCTCATGGCCGGGAATAGCGGCAGGGTGATGATGCGCTCGTACAACTCCTCGGCGCAGGGGCAGTAAAAACCTTCCAGGGTGCAGCTGTCCGGGTCCCCCAGCCAGCGGTAAAACGGGTGGCGGTACACCGGCAGGTAGTGAACGTGGACGCCGATATTTTCCGCCCGCAGGGCTTCAAAAATTTCGCGGCGGCTTTTCCGGAGCCTGTCCAGGCGCAGGGCCAGGACGTAAAGGTGCCAGGCGGAATCGGCGTAAGGGGCCTGGTAAGGAATCTCCACTTCGGGAAGGGCGGCAAAAGCTTCGTTATACTTGGCGGCGATCCGCCGGCGGCGCGCCAGAAAGCGGTCCAGCTTTTTCAACTGGCTCAAGCCCAGGGCGGCCTGGATGTCCGTTAAGCGGTAGTTGTACCCCAGATCCTGAACCTCGTAGTACCACGGCCCCTGGTCCTCCACCAGCATTTCGCGCTCCCGAACGATCCCGTGGTTGCGGAAGAGCAAAAGCCACTGATAGAGCTCTTCGTCGTTAGTGGTAACCATGCCGCCCTCGCCGGTGGTAATGTGCTTGACCGGGTGAAAACTGAAAACGGTCAGGTCGCTCAAGTCCCCGATGGGGCGCCCTTTGTACGCCGCGCCCAGGGCGTGGGCGGCGTCTTCGATGACCACAAGGTTGTGGCGGCGGGCAATCTCGTGGATGGGGTCCAGGTCGCAGGGCTGGCCGGTGAAATGCACCGGGACGATTGCTTTTGTTTGGAGAGTGATTTTTTTCTCTATCTCCTTCGGAGAAATGTTGTAAGTCTTCGGGTCAACGTCTGCAAAAACGGGGCGGGCGCCTAAAAAAAGCGCGCAATTGGCGCTGGCCACAAAGGTCAGCGGGCTGGTGATCACCTCGTCCCCCCGCCCCACCCCGGCGGCAAAGCAGGCGGCGTGCAGGGCCGCCGTCCCGCTGGAGACGGCCACCGCGAAAGCCGCGCCCACCCGGGCGGCAAATTCCCTCTCAAAGGCGGCCACGGCCGGGCCGGTGGTCAGCCAGTCGCCCCGCAGAACCTCGCTTACCGCGGCGACGTCGTCCTCA
The DNA here is from genome assembly GCA_023511535.1 of Armatimonadota bacterium. Lineage (GTDB taxonomy): Bacteria > Bacillota > Desulfotomaculia > Desulfotomaculales > Nap2-2B > JAIMBK01. The sequence continues at coordinate 3,916 of JAIMBK010000058.1, read as the reverse complement.
TCGATCCACTGCCGGGCGTAGGGTAGAAAATCATCCCGCACCGGCCGGCCGCCGGCGACGGCGGGGAGTTCCTCCTGCTTTAAATCATTGCTCATTGAAAAGATATAAAGTCACCTGCCGGGCAAACTCTTCAAAATCGGCCAACTCCCTGGTGACCGCATTGTAAATTGCCTGGTAATCCAAACGCCAGTAGACGTGAACAATGGCGTTGCGCATGCCGGCCATACCTCTGATGCGGCGGGCAAATCCGCCCTCCAGGAGCCCTTTTTCCCCGGCCAATTCGATCAGGCGGGTGGTATCGTATTCACTCAGCGCCACTCCTTTAACCGCCAGAAAGTGGCGGCACACATCCAGCACACTTTCCAGGGCGATCCGTAAGTGATGCACACAAAGCTCCCGGGTGTCCAGATCCAACATAAATTCCTCATACGATGAAAAACGTTTCCGCAGGTCGTTTATCCTTTGTACCGCCTGGTCCATTTGGGACAGGCAGGTTTCCACCCGTTCCCGGTTAAGGAGCCTCCCGGCCAAGAGCAAACCCTCCCCGGCCCGTTTCCGCCAGCAGGCCTGATATTCCCGTTTGAAGTAAAGGTAATCTTCGTAATCGAAATAAGTATCGAGGGCAAAACGGGCAAAAATTTCGTCATCCCGACTGTAAAGTAAAATACCCTTGGTCAAGGCTTCCATTTTCAGGGCCGGACTGCAAAGATTTAAAGCCACTAAATCCACGTCCCGACGCCTGGTGAGCACAGAAAGTTCTTCCAGAGCACGCAGGTAGCCTGGAAAGTCATAATTCAAAAACAGCCCCGCCACATCCAGATCTCCGGGAGGCAGCGGGGATTCTTCAACGACGGAACCAAATAAAAAGGCCAGCCCAATCCCGTGCCGCCGATAATAGGCAACAGGTATGCTGATCTCCCGGAAAACCCTTTCAGGAACCGTTGTCATTTACCTCACCTGCTTTACCGGCTGCCCGCCGGTTGCGCACACTACCCCAAATGTTATAGAAAAGAAAGATTAAATCCTGGTACAAAAGGATTCATAAAGGTAACCCCTTCAATACTGCTCCCGGAGGCAAAATCTTCACTCAGAACGACGGAGATTTGATTAAGTTTGGCCGTAGCCCAAATCTGAGCGTCCCAATATGAAAAACGATACTCTTGAACGCCGCGGATCGCTTCCAGGACAATAAAGCCGGTCAGCTCCAGGACCGGCCAGGAACGAAGGTAATTTTCCACACTTTTTCTGGCTGAGGCAACATCAAGCGGCACAGCGATCTTGCGCGTAACGGCCACAACAAATTCAGCCAGGACTTGCACGCTAAGTACACCGCGACCGCTCGTGGCCAGTTCATCAAGAATTGCAAAAGCCCTTTCTTGCCTGGCGGCGTCCGCGCTATCGTAGGCGTACACTAAAACGTTGGTATCGACCAGCAATCTAGCGGTCATAAAGCTCTTCCCGCTTCCAGGTCCGTTGTCCCGCCGACCTGGGAATCGACTTCATTCTGCCGGTGATAAATTTTCTTTCCATTTCCCACGCAGCACGATCTTTTTTCAGATTGCCTCCCGCCCTCAAAAAATCATCCAAAGCACAGCGGACCAGCTCTGCTTCTGTAACACCCAGAGATTTTGCCTTTTTCTTCAAAAGAGTATCGTGGTAAGGTTCGAGGTATACTTGCTTGCGAATCATTTTTCTCACCTGAATAAATCATATTATACATCATTATATACACCACGAACTTTTCATGTCAATAAATTCTTTGAGCTGGACAGGGCCACGTCAAAGTAAATAACATAAACCGGGCCTGATAGGAAAAATTTAACTGGTCAATTTCAACCAGATGACATGGAATAGATTTTATGCGGCCGGGTTGTGTGAGTCGGGCTGGAATAAACAGTTTGCTGTATCGCTTATTGGGACCCAAAGATTGTTTTAACTTTTGTTAACAGCTCCCATTAGGGTCTTTTTGCATTTGGAATTTGCAAAGATCTGTTGCTCCAAATTGCTGTATAAAGATATGAATAACTTTGGCGATCTCTGGCAACCTTATTTCTTCTCTTTTTCCCTTATCATTTCTTTGAGAAAAAAATCCTCAAGAAAAGATGCCGGGCGGTTACACTTTCCATTCCTGAAGGGCAAACTCCACCAGGCGGCCGGTCCGGGCACTGATGAATTTTTCCGCGTCGTCAAGCATCCACCTGGTCCGGTAAGCACCAAATGAAGTGTAGGTGGCAAGTTTTTGGAAACCTTCATCATTGGCCAGTTCTCTGACCATGGCCAGGTTCGAGCCTATTCTTTCGCGATTTAAATATTCGTCCCTCTTCTGGCAAGGCAGACGGTTGGAAAGGGAAGCGTTCCATGATTGGTCAAGCAGGATTAAATTACCCAGCAGGTCCATAATTTTGTTGTGCTTCTCCTTAAGCTCGGGGCGCCAATTCCCGTAATCGCTGCCCGGCGGCGGAATCTGCGGCCAGACATGTTCAATTTGCATATTTCTTGCCTCTTTCCAGTCCAAAAGGGAACTCTGTCTGCTTTGCTGCGCCAGGTGTAGCTCCCACCTGTATAAAAAATAGCGTCTTTCCGGACCGGAAAGGGTGTTCCGCTGCAGGTTGTCTACAAAAGTATTGTCGCCGCCATAATATTCAATCAGTTGCTTAAGACTGGCGGTAACCTCCTCCAGCCCGGTCTGGTCGTGCCAGAGCCGGTAGGCCAGGGAAGAAAGGGTGCCGATCCCCGCGTCGCTGCGCCGGTTGCACACGCGGTAGGCCCGCCAGGAAAACAGATAACAAAGTCGGAGAACTTCGCAAACATCCCCTGAGGAACCCGGCATGAACCTTTTAAAGACGGCCATCAGCAGGGGGGCGAAGTTGGCCATGGTGCCGATCGCCGGGTCGTTGAGCGGCTCGAAGTACTGCCCAGCAGCGCCACGGGCGGCGCCAAAGCGGGCCAAGTCGGGTTTTCTCAGCCCTGCGTATAAATCCGCCGCCTCCACCAGGCTTTCCACGTAATCCCTGGCGTGGCGCAAAACCTCAACGGAGTACAGTGTACGGTTTTTCTCATCCAAGTGCTTCTCCTTCAACGCCCGGTAAATGTCGTAAACATTATACACTCCCGTTAATACTATCCAGTGATATCTGGCCAGGCTGTTTTCCAGATCCACCGTGTCCTCCGCGTACCCCTCAATGCGGTAAAGGTTCCGCAGGATCTTCTCCCAGGCCGCACCAACGGCTGCTTCCAGATCCCTTGCCGCTACTGCGTCAGGAATTCTGGCCGCCAGGTAGAGGAGATAGTTCTTGATTTTATCCAGTTCGGAAAGGGGCTTGCCGCGGTCGTTAATGGTCTCAAAAACAACCCCCGCCGTTTTGTTATCTTTCACCTGATAAGTAAGAAAAACCATTTTTTCAGCGATGTCTTCAAGAAAGGTCCGGAGCGATTGGCCCTCGTTACCGTAAACCTGGGAAATTTTCTGATCAAAATAGTTTCTGGCTTTCTGCAAACGAACTTGCCCCGGCGTTTCGGGATCCCTTGTTCTTTGCGGCTCCGGGGAAAGTACACAATACCAGAAGAAGTCGTTGTCGTTAGGGGGCGCAAGCTGTAACCTTCTCAAGCCGTAGCTGGGTCTTCGTTCGTGGCAGCCGCAGACGTACTTCTCAAAAATTTCCCAACTGGCGTCCTCAAAACCGGTCTGCCTGCGCAGAAACCGGCAGGCGCAGGCAAAAAGAATCACCAGTGTGGTCAGGCGCTGCTGACCATCCACTATTTCAAAGCTACCGGGTTCAGAAGAAGGCTTAAAGATAAGCGTACCCATAAAATGGGAAGATACCTCGCGGAGATTCTCCATGTCCTGCCAGATATCTTCAAGCTGCTTCTCAGTCCAGGCATAGGACCGCTGATAGGGTGGAACCAGGAACTTCAC
>JAIMBK010000057.1 GCA_023511535.1 Armatimonadota bacterium | reverse complement strand
ACAATCCCGGCCGGCTGGAAACCTGTGCCAATTGACCAGAATAGAAGCTCGGGGGCGGTATGACAACACCTGTTGAAGTACCGGGAACTGGCTGACTGGCACCTGCCTGTGTTCGGGCGGCGTATGTCCTTTCCCGGAAAGGTTGTTCTCTTTCAGGTAAAATTTTAGCCGGTTCTTTTAAGCTTACTTTTTCTTTTTCGTACTTCTCGATAACTTTCATCACCAGTTCGGCAAGAGCTTCAAGGTTGATGGCCGGCTGGTCATTTGTTTTTAAAACCGGTTCACCTTGATCAACCTGCTTATCCTGTTCCACAGATGCCTCTCTGTCCGGGCCGGTTTGCTTATCTGTGGCTGCAGCCGGTTCCCCGGCTTCGCTCTTAACCCGGACAACTTCAGCCGCAATTTCACCTTCCACCTTTACTTCTACCCGGATGGCAGATGAGAAAATATTTTTAATCAACTCCCATATTGTTAAGTTTGATGGCCTGGCAACCTGAGTATGGATGCGTAAAGGCTGACTGAAATAGGCGTTAATTATTATCCCTGGTGGTAATTGATCTGTTGTTTCAGTCAACGCCAGCTTTTCACAAAATGACCGGCTGGTTAAGGATGTTTCATAATCATTTTCGTTTTCTTTTTGAAAACAAAAAACAAGATCATATTTACCGAAAGCCAGGATTAAATTATTTTCAAACAATTTTGCAGATAAAGAGGCGTCAGCTATTTCACAGGTTATGGGTTGGCGGTCAAGGGGGATGTTGAAAGTGGCACAAAACCTTTTCTTTGTGTACGTGAGACAATCAGACATAAGCTCCCCCCCTTTTTTTAATGGCTGATATCTTTGACGGCAGCCTGCCGCCTTTATATCCTGGGCCTTCCTCAGCAACCAGGATATGAGGTGGGCAGGTTGATCGCCGGCTTGTGAGATGCTCTCTCTAAAGGATGGGCGTGAAACAAGAGCTTAATGGTTTGTTCGTCCAGTCCAAACTGTTTGTAGTAGTCAATTACCTGCTGCGGAACGATTGATTGTTGAAAATATTTTAGAGCATCATCTGGCAGGTCAGAAAAGGATAAAATAATCTGGGTGGCCATTTGATTTCCGCTTTTTCTTTGCTCCTTTTTCTCTGTTTGATCTGCTCCGGAAAGTTGTTCTCTGGCCAACTTCTGCTGACATTCTTCTTTCTCTTCTTCCGGCCAGCAGTTGCCTTCAAGATCGCTGTATTCCTCTATGGTCATTAATATCCCCCCTGAAATGTCACTACAATTTTCTTTTAGTATTCTATGTTTCTTAATCTGGAAATGTTACATAAAATATGCTATTATATACCATATAAGGATGTTTCCGTTTTTCAAAAATGCCCGAAAAGACACTGGAAAACCGTTATGGGAGGCGGCATCGAGTATAATTACCTGATCGATGTGGGCGTTTCCAAAGAACAGCTTGTTATCGTTCCCGATCAACCTTCGGCCGTGGAAGCGCTCCGCCTCCAGGGGCACTGGCATTTCTTAAATGTACTTTGCAAAATCACCGTATTTAAAGTACTGCCTCTTTCCTTAAAAAATGGAAGGCCGGGTTTACCCGACCTTCGTTCTTCCGGTTTTGCATTGTCGTCATTTTGTCGGTAATTTTGCCGATAAATTACCGATATGCTGGCGATAAGCGTACTGTCTGGCTTTTCGGAAATTAACTATCCCTGCCCTGCCCATTCCCCGGCCGGTTCTCGCGCCATTCTTTCGGAAAGACCCAGGGCAGCGGCAAGATCCGGGCTGACGGGACATATGAAAAAAGACGGCAGCTTCTAATCATCCACCGCTATTCCCCGTTGCTTCAGTTTTTCTTTCACCGTCGGGTAGTAATCCAGGTTGGTATGAGGCAAAAACTTGCTCCCCGCAAATTTGTTCATAAACTGCTGGCTGGCGTTCAGCTCAAAGTAAGTAATCCGCCGGACGATTTCTTCTGCCTCCAGGCGTTTCCGGTTCGAAAGCAGCACCTGCCTGGCCCCTTCTCCGGAACTGTTCCCCAGCCGGACGATCCTTTCTCGGGGCAAATCGGGAAAAAGACCGATGGTAATGGCCGACTCCGGATCCAGGTACTGGCCAAAAGCGCCCGCCGCGTAAAACCGCGTGATCTCGCCTATACCGAGCCCCACCCCCTCCAGGAGGGTTTCCAGGGCGGCGTTGACGGCTCCTTTGGTCCGCATCAGGTTATCCAGATCCACCTGGGTAACCGTAATCTCCTCGCCGGTGGCCGATTCGGCGGCGGGAACGAGGGTAAAGGAAGCGCGTCCGTTCCGGAAGCGGGCGGAACGGTCAATAATCCCGCAGAGCAAAAACTCCGCCAGGCAATCGACCAGCCCCGAGCCGCAAATACCTCTCGGTTTTCCGTTGCCGATGACCTGGTAGTGGACCCGCCGGCTCTGTTGATCGATCCGGACGCTTTTGATCGCGCCCGGTTCAGCACGCATCCCCGCCCGCGCCACGCCGCCCTCCAGGGCCGGCCCGGCAGCGCCGGCGCAGGCCACCAGCCAGTCCTTGTTGCCCAGCACCATCTCCGCGTTGGTGCCGATATCCACGAAAAGAGCCAGTTCTTCGCGCCTGTGCATCCCGCTGACCAGCACCCCGGCGATCACGTCCCCGCCGACGTAGCTGCTCACGCCGGGCAGGCAGTAGAGGATGGCCAGAGGGTTGATTTTCAGGCCGATCTCTTGAGCCCGGAGAAAGCCCGGGTTATTAACCGCCGGGCTGTACGGCTCACGGCAGATCCGGGAAGGATCGAGGCCCAGCAAGAAATGCACCATGGTGGTGTTGCCGCCGGCCACCGCGGCAGTGACTTCCTCCGGCGCCACCGCGCAGCGCTCCGCCAGCTGTTTTACCAAACCGTTCAAGGTGTCCACCACGCTTTTTTGCATCCGGACAAGGCCGTCGGCTGTACCGGCCAGGTAAATGCGGGTAAGAATGTCTTCCCCGAAAACAACCTGGCTGTTGTAGTCGGCGGCAGCGCCCAAAACGCCCCCGGTGCGCATATCCACCAGGTAAGCCACCACGGTAGTGGTCCCGATATCTACGGCCAGGCCGAAATGCCTGCCGCTGGTATCCCCCGGCTCCAGGCCAACCAGATCCCAGTTCCGGCCGGTCAGGCCGACGGTGGCGGTGACCACCCAGTCCTGCTTCCGGCAGACTTCGGGAATGATCCGCATCAGGGAAAGCGGGACCGTCACCGGGCCCAGGAGGGGCTCCAGAGATTCCCGCAGCCGGTCGACGTCCGCCAGGTGCTCCGCCAGACTGGGCGGGTTCAGGTGCAAACAAATCTTGCGGGTTAAGGGGTCCAGGGGAAATTCCCGAAAAAGGCCGTCTTCCAGGGCAACCACCTGACCCCGGTTTGCGCGCGGCATATGCTCACCCTGCACAAAGGGATGGCCGCGGACTGACGGATAAATTGCCCGCCAGTGAACGCAGCTAAAAATCCCGCTGGATAATTATTTCCAAAATTCCTCTGCAGTCGCTTTCAGCTTACGGAAAATTTATTTTTTTTCTTGAATCAACCAGAGAAATGATGTCGCTAAAAACGACTCCTTCTTCGACCACCCCGTCAATTGCCACCTCCCGATGTTCCCCTAAGGACAACTCAAAGGGTTCCACGGGACTGCCGCTGCCGTCGAAAAAGACGCGAACCCGGGGATAGAGAGGATAGCCGCGCCTGTTTTCCGTCACCAGGCCGATCTCGCCGGTGGAAAGCCGTACCCACGTGCCCACGGGATAGGCAGCAATGTTTTCCAGAAAGGCTTTGACCACCCGAAAATCAAATAAGTGATTGCCGGAACCGGCCACCATCTCGTAGGCCTCGTGCACCGGGCAGGCCTTGCGGTAAACCCGGTCCGCCGTAAGGGCATCGAAAACATCAGCTACGCCGCAGATATAAGCAAACTCGTGCACCTCGCGTTCTTTTAAACCCAGGGGGTAGCCGCTGCCATTGTATCGCTCGTGATGCTGATAGACTACCTGCGCCGAGGCAGGACTTATGCCGGGCATTTTTAAAACCGTGCGGTAGCCCTGCTCCGGGTGTTGCTTGATAATGATAAACTCTTCTTCAGTTAACCTGCCTGCCTTGTTCAAAATCTCGCCGGGCACGGCAGCTTTACCGATATCGTGCAGGATGGCGCCCATCCCCAAACGAAGGAGCTTCTCCCGGTTGTAACCCAGGGTAATCCCGGTTAACAAAGAAAGTACGCAGACATTTACGCAGTGCCCGAAAGTATAGTCATCAATGGCCCGGATATCTACCAGGTTAACCACCAAAGACCGGTTGGCAAGCAGCTGGTCAATGATGTTCTCTACCGTTTCTGTGATCTGCCTTACCTTGAGAATTGCCCGCCCCACTCCCATCGAGGGTGCGTCCTGCTCCTGCATTAGTTCCCTCACCTGGGCAATGGCCCTGATGCGGATTTCCCCGGTAATGACGTCATCCACGGCCACATCGCCCAAAAATCCGTCATCTACGTATAGGGCAGGAATTTTCAATGTCTTCAGCCGTTCAATATTCCTGGCCGTCAGGATGGTTCCCGCGTTGAGCAGGAGTTCCTCCCGGGAGCTGTAAAGAGCCCGCCCGACTTTCATCCCGGGTCGGAGCAAGGCCACCGGTACTCTCCGCAAAAATTTTTTGCCTCCCTTCGCGTCCCAACCCAAGGCTTCCGTCAAAAAAATTTTTTGAATAAACTTTTCTCCATGGAGGAGCTAAATCCTGCTTTTTCGACAAGAAACGAAAAGTAATTAGTTTAAAGCCATGGGAAAGGAAACGTCATCAGGGAGATATCATTTTGAAGGATGGGCTCAATTCTTCAGTGAGTCACCCGGTCGCCGCCGCTACCGAGCATTTTTCCCAAACGTTCGTAAATCTGCGCGGCGCCCTGGACAATGTCGTCGATGACTTCGGCAACGGACTTGATTTCGTGAATCAGCCCGACGGCCTGGCCGATGGCAAAGGTTCCGCCGTCCAGGTCGCCTTCCAAAAGGGCTTTTCGGCCAATCTGACCGCTGACCACGGTCAGCAGTTCCTCCAGGGTAGCGCCGCGGCTTTCCATTTCCAAAGCCTTCCGGGCGGCGGCGTTGCGCATGACGCGGGCGGCGTTGCGGATGGAGCGCAGGATCAGGGTGGTGTCCGTTTCGTTTGCCTGCAGAATCCATTCTTTAAAGTTGGGGTGCGCGATGCACTCTTTGGTGGCGACAAACCGCGTGCCCATGATTACCCCTTCCGCCCCCAGGGCCAGGGCGGCCACAAAGCCGCGCGCGTCTGCAATCCCCCCGCCGGCAATCACCGGGATGGAAAGGGACTCTGCCGCCCGGGGGGCGAGTACGAGCGTGGTGACGTCGTCCATCCCCGGGTGTCCGCCGCATTCAAAGCCGACGATAATCACCGCGTCGGCCCCGATGGCCTCTGCTTTTTTGGCAAAGCGAACGGACGGCACCTTATGCAAAAGCCTGATCCCCGCCTCTTTTAAGTAGCCAATAAACGGCTCCGGACTGCGGCCGGAGGTTTCCACCACGGGGACTTTTTCTTCCAGGACGGTTTCCACGTAAACCCGGGTCAGGTCGTTTGCCGTCATCTCCGGCAACATGGAAATGTTCACGCCAAAGGGTTTGTCGGTAAGTTCCCTTGTCCGGCGGATCTCGTTGCGCAAATCCTCCCTGGTTTTGTGGGTAGCCGCCGTGATGATCCCCAGGCCGCCGGCGTTGGAAACGGCGGCGGCCAGTTCGGCCCGGGAAAGCCATTGCATACCGCCCTGGATAATGGGGTAGCGAATACCCAACATTTCGGTAAGACGGGTTTTGATAACCATTTTCGCAGCAGCTCCTTCACTTAAAATGTATTTTTGCAATTATGCAGTTGAACAGAGAACCAGCTGGAAGAGAAAATTAAAATAAGAGATATTTCGCAAAGAAGTCAGCAACCGGTTCCGCGGCTTTTTCCTCGCCGCCCCACCAGAAATGATCGGCGCCGGGAATTACCAGAACGGTCTTCGGTTCCGCCAGGCCGGCCGTTTCCCGGAGCACTTCCGCGGAGGGGATCAGTTCGTCCTCCGCCCCGCAAACGATGAATTTGGGTTTTGGGCAATCCCTCAGGACCCCAGGCGGGATCACCGGGGAGACGGCGGCGATGGCTTTCACCGGGCCGCTCCGTTCGCCCGTCGCCAGGGCCACCATCCCGCCGAAGGAGTAGCCTGCGATCCCGATCCGCCCCGGATCGATTTCGGCCCGGCCGGCCAGGGCGAGAATAGCCGCTTCGGCGTCGTCCTGCTCCCCGCTGCCGCCGGCAAAGGAACCCCCGCTTTTCCCCACGCCGCGAAAGTTAAAGCGCAAAGCGGCGATCCCTTTCGCATTCAGCGCCCGGGCAACCGCCCTGACCACATTGTTCTCCATGTCTCCGCCATAAAGGGGGTGGGGGTGGCAGAGGACCACTCCCGGGCAGGGCCGCCGGGCATCTGGGTCGCCCAGGGTGTTTGGGGTATCCGGAAGATCCAGGCGGGCTTCCAGGAGCAGGCCGGTGCCCTTTACGGTTATCTCTATTTCCAGGCCAGGCATGCTTTCACATCCTATAACTAACTGGATAAAAAAAGGAAGGTTATTTTAGGTTATGCTTATTTTTTTGAATTTAAAATTCCCCGGCCAATTTTTTCGCTCGTTCGACGGCTTCCTGGAGAATGGCCCGGGAAATTCCTCATCCCCTTGCAGCATCACCAGCCTTTTTAAGCGGGAGGCTTTGCAATTCAAGTCTGCCGGACGGGCGCACATCCGGCAGACGGGCTGCAACGGCCCCGCGGAAACAGGCAAACCTGCAGCTAAATGCGGCGGGGCAGGTTGGCGTCCACAGATACCGTCACGTTCTCGGCGGGGGAGGGGTTGGCCAGGCGCAGGCGAAAGACCGGTTTTTTCAAGATGTGGTGCCACACCGTTTCCCCTTCGGGAGCCTCCAAAAATTCCGTGCTTTGCCAGTCGTTGTCCTGTAATTCTTCCACGGCGACGTTGACCGGTCCGGAAGAGTGGATCCGGAAGGCAACATTGAGAATGCTTGCCCGCGGACATTCAAGCTCAATTGCCTCCCCGGGTGCAATCCGGATTCCCCGGCCGATTCTCACGATCTGCGGCATTACCGCTTTTCCCGGCATCATTTCGTACATCTTCTGCTCGCCATCCTTTCGAACCGTCCTGATCGCTCCTAAATAGAATTATTTTCTTGATTATAACAGAAAAATCGAATCAGAGAAACAAAAGGATCTTTATTTTCCGGAAGGAGTTTCCGGACTAAACAGAGAAGAAGGATCAAAGATTTAAATCAAAACGTTCCAGCCGGCTCCAAAAAACAGGCGGATGATTCGTTCGCCACCAGAAGGAGGACCGAACCGGTTGCCCCCGGACGAAACCACCCTTGCCGCCCCCGGCGTTACCGCCGCCCATGAGTTTTTCAGCGGCGTCCGGGAAGCAGTGCCCATTGTTCTGGGCTACCTGCCCATCGGCTTCGCCTACGGAATCATTGCCGCGAAGACGGGTTTGAGCACCCTGGAAACAGTCCTGATGTCCGTTTTGGTCTACGCGGGCGCCTCGCAGTTTATCGCCGCCGGCCTGATTGCAGCGGGAGCGGGATGCGGAACCATTGTGGCCACCACTTTTCTGGTCAACCTGCGGCATTTATTGATGAGCGCCGCGCTGTTCCCCTGGCTGCGCGGGTTGCGGACCCCCACGCGGGCGGGCCTGGCCTTTGAGCTGACGGATGAAACCTTTGCGCTCGCTACCACCGTCTTTCAGAAACGGGCGGCCACCGCCCCGTTTCTGGCCGGCCTGCAATTGACCGCCCAATTTACCTGGGTGCTCAGTTCCCTGGCCGGCGCCCTCTCCGGTTCGCTCTTAACCAGTGTAAACAGGTTCGGTCTGGACTTCGCCCTGCCGGCCATGTTCATCGCCCTGCTCGTTTTGCAGTTACGCAGCCGCGTCCACCTGGCGGCGGCGGGAATTGCCGCCGTCTGTTCGCTGCTCTTCGCCCAACTGATCCCGGGCAACTGGAACGTAATCCTGGCCGCCGTCATCGCGGCTACCGCCGGAATGTTTTTGGAGGGAGGAAGCAAAAACCGTGCGGACTGAAATTTTTCTCACGATCATCGGAATGGCGCTGGTTACCTACCTGCCCCGGATGATTCCCCTGGTGGTTCTGCACCGGCTGCCTTTGCCCGGGGCGGTTTATCGCTGGCTGGGTTACGTGCCGGTTGCCGTGATGGCCGCCCTGCTGGGCCCGGCCCTGGCCATGCCGCAAGGCGAACTGCAACTGACCTGGACCAATAAATTTATCCTCGCCGCCCTGCCCACTTTTCTTCTCGCCGTCAAAACCCGCAGCCTGGTCGCGACCGTCATCGCCGGCATCCTGGCTGCGGCGCTGTTAAACATTTGCCTGTGAAAAATAACCAGGGATAAATGTAATGCTTGTAAAAACGGGCGTTCCAAGAATTATGCGCCGCACTTCCTTCTTCTTTATCTTTTCCGCCATAACCACTTTCCCTGTAAATTCTTAAAAATTTTCCTTTGCCCAGGAAAATCTCCTAAGATGCTGGAAAATTTTTTGGGGTTAAGTCGAAAAAAAGGAACCTTTTCCTCTTTTGGTACGTCTAAATAATGAAGCTTGAATAAACATGAAAGGAAAACAGTACTTCTGTTTAAAGCGGAATTTCCAATTTTTATCTAAATTCCGTTGCACTCGATGGGCTAACCTTTAGTTTCTACCCATCATCAGCATCATTCTGACAGGGGTTTTGTTATGCCGCTGAAAAACTGCCTCCTGAAAGCGTTTTTAATTATCCTGAGCATAGCGCTTTGCGCACAGAACGCTCCGGCCGGACCGACGCCCCTGCCGGCCGTCAAAGTGCAGTTGGATGGCCGGGAGCTGACCTTCGACGTCTCCCCGCTGATCGAAAACGGCCGCACCCTGGTTCCGCTCAGGGGCATTGCGGAGGCGCTGGGCGCGGCGGTGAATTGGGAGGAAAAAACCCGGACGGTGATTATTCAAAAGGGGGGCGTCACCGTCAAGTTAACGATCGGAAGCAAGGTAGCCTTGAAAAACCAGGAAAAAATTACTCTCGATGTTCCGGCTAAAATTATCGGGGATCGAACCGTGGTACCGCTCCGCTTCGTAAGCGAAGCGCTGGGGGCGAACGTGCGGTGGGACCCCGCCGCGCGCCTGGTCAGTCTAAACAGGCCGACAACAGAAGAAAAGCCAGAGCAGAAACTGGTGGTGCAGGGGGACGCGGTGAATATCCGCAGCGGTCCCGGGACGAGCCACGACGTTCTGGCCCAGGTCAGCCGGGGAGCCAGGCTGCCGTTCATAGACAGGTCGGCGGACTGGTATCAGGTACAGCTGCCGGACGGCAAAACGGGCTGGATTATCGCCTGGTACGTCAAAGAAGAGGTTCCTCCGGCGACCTCTCCGGAACCGGAAAAACCCGGGCCGATCATTCCCGTTCCGGACCCGGAAAAGAATAACGGCACCGGCGGAAAATCCGCTTCCCCGGCTGGGCCGCCGGCCGGCAATAAAGCAGAAGACAACAAAGGAAACGGGAATAACGGGGATAACGTCGAAAATAACGGAGGTGGAGATAAGGAAGGCAGTATTGAAAACAAGGAAAGCGAACAAAACCAGGAAACAAACCCCGACGTTGGGCGGGGTGGCGTTGAGCGGGGCGAAGAAGGACAATCCCCGGTGATCGAATTAGCCGTCACCTCGAAAGATGAGCAGACCAGAGTGGAAGTAACCTGCACGCAAAAAGTAACTTACCACGTCTTTCGTTTGCGCGACCCGGACCGCCTGGTGATGGACATTCAGGGCGTGCGCCCGGGAGATTTGCCCGCCAGCCAGGCTATCGACACAAAGACCGTCAGCACGCTCCGGATCGGTTGGTTCAGCCGCGAACCGGACATCACGCGCCTCGTCTTCGATTTAAAAGATCAGGTGCTTTACCGGGTGGAAATCTCTCCGGATCAAAAGAAGATCGTGCTGGACATTTTCCTTCCCAATATTAAAGATGCCTTTAAGGGGGTAACAATTGTCCTGGATCCCGGCCACGGCGGCGCCGACCCCGGCGCCATCGGGCGCACGCTGGGGCTTCAAGAAAAAGTAATCAACTATGACGTGGCCAGACGCGCCGCCGGTTTACTGACCGCTTACGGCGCCCGGGTCGTCCTTACCCGGAGCGGCGATTACGAAGTGGACCTGTACGCCCGGCCCGAAAAGGCCAATTCAGCAGGCGCCGATCTTTTTGTGAGCATCCACATGAACGCCAACACCAGCACGCAATTAAGCGGGACAACCACTTATTACGCGCGCAGCAGCGCCAACGGAGCAGAGCGCCTGGTCAAAAGCCGCCGGCTGGCCGAACACCTCCAAAGCGCTTTGGTTTCTACCCTCCGGCTGGAAGATAAAGGCGTCCGCCAGGCCGACTTCGTCGTCATCCGGGAAGCCGCCATGCCGGCGGTTTTAATCGAAGCAGCTTTCCTTTCCAACCCCGCGGAGGAAAGGCTCATGGCCACGGAACAATTCCGGGAAAACACGGCGCGGGCGATCGTGCAGGGGATCGGCGCCTATTTAATTGATCAGCAAAATGCCTCATAGCGGGGCTTTTTTCATCTTTTTTCTTCCGGAAGGTATATGAGGAAAAATTGGGTTTTCAAATTATCGAACACCGAATCGACGAATACGGTCCGGGCGAAACCCGCCTGGTTTTAGAACTGGACCTGGCTTTGCCTTCATCGTCTTCATGAAAGCGGTTGCTGATCTTCCCAATGCTTATGTTCCTTGTGTTCCCTGTTTTCTGGGTGTTTTAACGCCGGTTAAACCGGCTGCCAGCGGCCCAGCGTAGCCAGGGCGGAGGGCTGGGGGAAATATTCCCGGAAAATCCGGTAGTAAAGAAGTTCTTCCTTGGAGGTAAGGACGAAATCCTCCGCCGGCTTTCGTTCGCTGGCAAACTCTTCGTCGCTGATTTGCTTTTCCGCAATTTCTGCCATCACTTCCGCCGAACCGGCCCCCACGCTGAATTCATCCTTGCGCCGCCAGATAATATCTTTGGGCAGCTGATTTTCGAAGGCCAGCCGCAAAATCCATTTTTCCGTTTCGCCGTCTTTGATTTTCCACTCCACGGGAAGGGAAAAGGCCAGCCGGATCAGCTCCCGGTCCATAAAGGGCATGTCGCACTGGATGCCGTGGGCGGCGGTCATCCGGTCCACCCGCTGGAACCCTATACTGTGGCCTCCCGTAGTAATTTTTTGCAGTTCTTGCTCCGCCTCCCGGGAATCTTTTTGCTTCAGATAATGGTACCCCCCGAACAACTCGTCGGATCCCTCGCCCATGAAGGCAAATTCAGCGCCGTGCGCGCTGGCCAGCCGGGCCGCTAAAAAATTGGCCAGCGCCCCCCTCACCAGGGAAGCGTCAAAGGACTCCAGGTGATAGATGACCTGGGGCAAAACCTCCTTCATTTCCTTTTCATCGTACTGGTACTCGTAATGCTCCGTTCCCAGCCAGGCGGCCACTTCCCGGGCGGAGCGCAAATCCCGGCTGTTTTGGTAGCCAACGGAAAAAGTTTGGATTTTTCCCGCCTGCGCGGCGGTGACGGCGGCGACGCAGCTGCTGTCCAGGCCGCCGCTGAGCAAAACCGCCGGGCGCCGGGAAGGCAACCCTTTTAACCGCCTGGCCACCGCTTCATTTAAAAGCGTCCGGATCAGGCCCGCCGCTTCCTGCGGACCGGCGGGCCGGACCCCTTTTTGGCGGATATCCCGCTCAAATTCAAAATAGGGCACAAAACCTTCCGCTGGCGCGTAATAATTCCCCGGGGGAAATAAATGCACCTGCCGGCAAAAAGGCGTCAGAGCCTTCAGCTCCGAGGCGAAAAGGAGCCCGTCCGGATGTTCGCCGTAATACAGAGGCTTTAAGCCGAAGGGATCCCGGGCGAGCAGAAAGTCGTCCCCTTCGCTTACGGCCAGGGCAAAAATCCCGTCCAGCAAATTTAAAAATTCTCTCCCCCGTTTCCGGTAAAGTTCCAGCACCGCTCGAGCCGCCGGCAGGCCACCGCCGTTGTAAAGAAAACCGTCAAACAGGGCGGCGCCCTTTTGATCCCGGTAAAACTCCTCGGGGGAATCGCCGGACCCTGGCGTAAAAACAGTGTACCCCAGCTGAAGAGAGCCGTTGGAAATGATTCCCTGCCCCCGCGGGCCGCGGTGTTTTAAGCGCTCCAGCGCACCGGCGACCAGCTGCTGATTATTTTTTCCCGCCAGGCAAACTATTCCGCTCATCTTTTTCCCCTCCCGTTTCTTTTCGGATTGTCCTTAGTCTTCGCCGCCGGGCGTCCGGGCACAGGCGCCTTCCTGGATCTGAAAAGAGCAGCGCCCGAAGAGAGCACAGGAGCGGCAGCTTCCCTTGTTAATTTCCTCCAGCCGGCCCCGCCCCAGCTTAATGGCAAAAGAGACTGATTTCCGGGGGATCATCATTTTGGCCGGGGTCAGCGCAACGCCTGTTCTGTCCGGGGCTTCCGTCAGCAAACCGAAAATCATGTCCTGGCCGCCGACGGGCCAGTGGCCGTAACCCGGGCTGAACCTCCTGGTAGCCTGCAGCCGTTGTTGCCGACTCCATTGCAAAATTTCCCGATTGAGCATTTCCGCCGCCTCTTCCGCCGCCGCCGAACCAATGGCGTCCAGGATCAAGCCGCGTACTGCCTCGCCCTGCTCGAACAGCTTCTCCACCCGCTTTTCCAGGGCATCGCCGATGGTACAGACGCCAAAAGCAACTTTTTCGGCGTCCCGGAAAAGTTTTTCCCGGCGCAGGGGAGCTGCCTCGAGGATGCCGAAATAGCCGCGCGGGGTAATCAATTCCCGGGCATTTTCCAGTTCCTCCTCCAGCATTTGCCGGATGCGCCCGGACAGGTGGTGCTTTCCCGCCTTGTAGCCCAAGTAGCGCAGAACTTCTGCTTTTCTTATGCCCAGTTCCCGGGTTGCGGGTAACTCGCCCGAAAACAACATCAGCCGCGCACCGCCTTTTTCGCCTGTTCAACGGCTTCGATGGCGTTATCGGCATATAAATCGGCGCCGATCGAACCGGCGAATTCCGCCGTCACCGGGGCGCCGCCGACCATGATCAGGCATTTATTGTTTGCGCAGAGGCTTGTGCCTCATTTTTAGAAAGTACCTTAAAGCAGTTGTTTGCCCGCCGGATAAAATTATTTGCCTTTGCTGTTAATTACCCTGGCCAGATCGCTGATGCTCTTAATCCCCAGCTGCTCGGCGTCCTTTTTGCGCATCATGATCGTATAAGTGTTATCAAACTTGGCGTAGGGCAGCCAGACCAGTTTATGTTTGGCCAGGTCTTCTTCTTTCACCTTCTGATAGGCTTCTTCGGAATCGGTGATTGGTTTTTCATGCTTGAGGGCAACCAGCCAGGCCGTGCCGGTGTATTCCCAGTAGACGTCAATTTCCCCGTTTTCCAGCGCCTTGCGGGCAATGTCGGTGCCCCCCAGGCCGGTGCGGTCCACCGTTTGGTAGCCGGCGTTTTGCAGGGCCAGGATGGTGATTTGCCCCAGGATTAACTGCTCCGTGAACTCTTTGGAGCCAACCACGATTTTCCCCTTGTCTTGTGCGGGGGCCTCTTCTTTGATCAGCCCTTGCTCCAAAAGCCACTTTTTGGCCACTTCTTTGGGCTCTTTGCCGTCGATGTCCACCTGGGCGTTAAGCTTGATCATGGCGTCCGTATCCAGCAGCGGCCCGATTTTCCCCAGCACGTCCTTTAATTCCGGATATTTATCGATTACCTCCTTCCGGACGACCGGAGCCGGATTGTAGACCGGGAAGAAGTGCTTGTCGTCCTCCAGGTTAACCAGGTCGAAGGCTGCAATCCGCCCGTCCGTGGCGAACCCCATGGCCGCCGGAACCAGTCCGTCCTTTAAGGCGCCGTAGGTCACGCCCAGGTCCATGGTCTTGACTTCGTCAAATTTAAACCCGTAAGTGTCCTGCAGGGCCGGCAACCCGTCCGGACGCACCGAAAACTCGTGATCGGTGGCGAAGACCCATTTCTGCGGGGCGGCTCCCTTTTCTTCGGGGGCGCCACCCTCCTTCGTCCCGGCCCCGCCGCCGCAGCCGCCCGCCAGGGCGACAAGCAAAACGGCGACCAGGGCGAAAATCATTACCCGCAAGAATTTCCCCATCGTGCTCTACCTCCTTAATTCCGGACTTTATCTTCGGCAAACAACTGCTTTAAGAACTAAACGTATTTCTCCAGCCGGGCCAGCAAGTCGTCGAAAAAGATGGCCAAAAGGGCGCTTAAAGCAGCGCCCGTATAAATCAGTTCCGTCCGCCGTAAGGAGATTCCGGTGACGATAAAGTCGCCCAGCCCGCCGGCGCCGATAAAGGAGGCCAGCGTCGCCGTACCCACATTGATCACCACGGCCGTCCGGATGCCCGCCATGATAATAGGAAAGGCCAGCGGAAGCTCAATGCGGCTTAAAATCCGGTGCGCCTTCATCCCCATGCCCCGGGCGGCCTCGATGATCTCCGGCCCGATGCTTTTCATCCCGGCATAGGTATTCCGCAAAATGGGGAGCAGGGAATAAAGCCACAGGGCAAAAACGGCCGTCTGAAAACCCAGCCCGAACAGCGTCATAAAGAGGGCGAGCACGGCCAGGCTGGGCACGGTCTGCCCGATATTGACAATGCCTTCGATTACCGGGGCGACCGGGCGAAAGGCCGGCCGGCTGATGATAATCCCCAGCGGAACGGCCGCGGCGATGGCCAGCAGGGAGGAAACCAGCACCAGCAATAAATGCTGGCCCAAAACCCGGAGCACGTTTGGGTAAACAAGCAGGCGCGCCGCCATGGGCGTGGCATTTTCCACAAAATAAACGGTGGCTGATACTCCCGCCGCCAGTAAAATTACGGGCACCAGAACGGTCCGCAGCCGGTTCAGCTTACGCCACATCCTCTTTCACATCTTCTTTCACCAGTTCCAACAGACTGCCCAGGGTAACCACGCCTTTGTATTCGCCTTTTTTGGAAACCACTGCGACAAACTGGCTGCCGCAGCCCAGCATCAGGGACAGGGCTTCGTTTAAGGTGGCCTCCGCTTCGATCACGTTGGGGGAAGGTTCGGCAATTTCACTCACCGGGACGACGGAACTGTTTTTCAATTGTTCGCCCCGGACAAAGCCGGTCAAACTGTTCCGGCGATCGACGACGGCTAAAACATTGAATTTGCTTCCCTTGAGCAGCAGCCTGGCTTCCTCGCTGGAAAGGTGGCTGGGGACCGCCGGCAAAAGATCACTTCTTAAAGCTTCCCGGACGGCAATCAGGTTTAAGCGCTTGATGGTCCGGTTGGGCCCCAGCAGCCGTCCTACAAACTCATCCGCCGGCGAGCTGAGCAGTTCGCCGGGAGGGGCGTATTGGACCAGTTTCCCGTCGCGCATGATGGCAATTTTGTCGCCCATTTTGATCGCTTCGTCGATGTCGTGGGTAACGAAAATTATGGTTTTGCGCATTTGGGCCTGGATCTCCAAAAATTCGTTCTGCAGCCGGGCCCTGGTAATGGGGTCCACCGCCCCGAAAGGCTCATCCATCAGTAAAATCGGGGGGTCGGCGGCCATCGCCCGGGCCACTCCCACCCGCTGGCGCTGGCCCCCGCTTAAGTCGGCGGGCTTGCGGTGGCGGTATTTTTCCGGCTCCAGCCCCACCAGGGTCAGCAGTTCGTCTACCCGCTGATTAATTAAATCCCGGGGCCAGCCTTTTTCGCGCGGAACGGTGGCAATGTTTTCGGCGATGGTCAGGTGGGGAAACAGGCCGATTTCCTGAATCACGTAGCCGATGTCCAGGCGGAGCTTAATTGCGTCTATGGTGGCCGTATCCTGCCCTTTGATGTAAATTTTCCCTTCGGTGGGCTCGATGAGCCGGTTGATCATTTTCATGGTGGTGGTTTTGCCGCATCCGGAAGGACCTACCAGCACGCAAATTTCGCCTTCCGGGATGAGCATGTTCAGGTTGTTGACGGCAGGGTGATCCTGCCCGGGGAAATGCTTGGTGACGTTTTCCAGCCTGATCAATAATTTTCCCTCCCGATCATCGATTTGCCGCAAAGACCCAAAGCCAAAAGTTTTTTCACGGCAATTTCCTCCAGGTTCTCCTGCTCCACCCGCAAAGATAAAAATCTGCACCCTCCAGAAAGGTTATCTTCCCCCTAATCCCAACCCCTACACTGAAAGCAGGCTTTCGCCCGCCGTTCGTTAGCCGTCGCGCCAACGCTCCTGGCAAATCGAACGGCGGACCGCCCATTTTCGTTTCCTGTTGGTGCCACGAAAGTGGCATGATGGTCTAACTCCTGATTCCATACCGGTATTCCAGCTGCTTTAAAATGAGATCAAAGCAGATCGCCAGCGCAGATATAAAAATGGCGCCGGCTAAAATCATCTGCCGGTTGTACCGGGAAATCCCCCTGAAGATCAGCTCGCCCAGCCCTCCGGCCCCGATAAAGGCGGCGATGGCGGCGATGCCCACGATCATCACCGTGGCCGTCCGGATGCCGGCCATCACCACGGGAATGATCAGCGGGAGCTTGATGCGCCTTAAAATGGACCATTCCCCCAGCCCCATCCCCTTCGCCGCTTCCAGCACGGCCGGGTCGATGGCCCGGATGCCGGTGTAGGTATTCCGGACGACGGGCAAAAGGGCGTATAAAATTAGAGCCGCAACGCCGGTTTTATATCCTATTCCGAGCAACGGCAGCAGGATGCCGAACATGGCCATGCTGGGCACGGTCATGAGGATCTGGCAAAGATAAAGCACCGCCCGCGCCCCCGGCTCCCAATAAGTAACGGCCACCCCGAGGACGACCCCCAGGATGATCGCCACGACCATGGCCACCAAAACCAGCAAAACGTGCTCGCCCGTGAGGGAAAGGATGGTCGGCCAGCGTTCGCTGATAAAATGCCACAATTCCATTTTTATCCCCCGGGCCACAAAAATCTCCCCTTAATTTTACCAGAGGGACTGACAACTTGTAAAGATATAAAAATTGTCGGTTGAAAAAGGTTGCCCCGGGAAAAGGCGCAGAGTGTAAAAAGTAAATTATCCCCTTCCGGCCGGAAATCCCAGTCATATCCCGCTGAAGGATCAAATATCCATAAAAAAGGAACTTGTCCCGAAAGGAGCCCCTCCCCTTGGAAACCTTTGGCCAAAAACTGGTTCTGATCTTTTTTACTGCTTTGGGAATCATGCTGGGCGCAGCCCTGATCGGCTCGCTGGCCGCCGTAATGGTGCGCGAGCCGCCGGCGGCCGTCATGCTCAAACTGGCCCGGGACATGAAAATCTGGGCCATCGCGGCAGCCATCGGGGGGACCTTTTCCACTTTTGAGGTTTTTGAATCCGGCCTCTTTCAGGGTGAACTCCGCGCGGTAATCAAACAGTTATTATACATATTCAGCGCCCTGGCCGGCACGCAGGCGGGCTACCAACTGATTCTGGCTCTGTGCGGGGGAAAGGAATGAGCGGGCGCTTCAAGCAGGTGGCGGCGGCTTTTTTGATTGGTCTGCTGGCCGGGGGCGCGGGGGTGAATTCCCTGGTTGGGAAACAGGTGGACCGCCTCTCTTTGGCCAACAGTTCCTTGCATGAGCAGCTGGCGGCAACGGAAAAAGAATTGCAGCAGGTAAAGGAGAGTTTGAAAAGCCGCCAAACGCAGGTCGTCAGCAGCCTGGACGTGCACGTATCTTTTGCGCCCGGCAAACCGGCCACCGGTTATGACCAGAAAAAAGTCCAGCTGTTCGTGGAAAACAAGGTGCGGGAGTGGCTGCAGCCGCTTTTGGGGCAGGAGATCGGCACCCTCAACTACTTGCTGATTCCCCAGATAATTGATCTGCGCCAGGTGGAACTGGACGGAATTAAGTATACGCTGAAAGTCAAGCTGGTGGTCGTGAGCCAGCGAACAGCTGTTTATCTGGAAGTGGCGCCGGAAAACCCGGTGAATACCCGGCTTCCCGCCCTGTAAAACGGCTGCGGATCGAACGGCAGGCTGTGTTCCGTTTGCCGTGTGCCGTACACGGTATACCGTGCCCCTGCGGGGCCGTACCCATTCCGTTTTGTCGGGGCACGGCGGGCCTTTAATTTTTATCCCCGGTTGGTACCGCGGAAAAGCGGAACGCGGGCTTTTTTACCATATTTCGATAATGATCCGGCACAAATCCTGACCCTCACCCATATTATGGCAATAAAACTTCCCGGCAAAGAGGTGGTTCTCCTTGCGTTTTAACCAGCCGCCCTGTCCCTCCGGGCGTTACTGGCGAGTGGAGGCGGGCGACACGTTTTACCTGATCGCCCTGCGGACAGGAACGACGATCGCCGAACTGGAGCGCCTCAATCCCGGCGTTGACCCCAATAACCTGCAGATCGGGCAGCTCATCTGCCTCCCCGCCCAGGTCTGCCCTTCCGGCGTATACTGGATCGTCGCCGCCGGCGACACCCTGTCCAGCATCGCCCGGGCCACCGGCACCACGGTGGAAAAGCTGTTGGAATTAAACCCTCACGTCGACCCCCAGAACCTGCAAATCGGCCAGGCCATTTGCCTTCCGTAAACGAGCTGACGCCTGCGGGCCGTTTTGCCGGCCGGGAAAGGAAACCCCGTTCAGCAACTCTCCGCCTCAAAGCAGTGTCCGGAGGGTTATTTTTTTCACGCTCGGGAAGAATAAAACAGCAACCTGAGAAAGACCGGCCAGGAAGAGCAACCGCCAAAATGAAGGGGTGGCTGAACTATTTTAAGCAGGGAGGAAATTTTGGCCAGGTTGAACTGGTTCTACAGTCTGGAACTGAACCAGGTAGAATTTTCTCCTCCAGGCGGGCGGCGACCGGGAACTCTATAACCTGCTCTGGAACAACCTGATTGACGAAGATCTCCATACAGCCTGGTTTGCCAGTAAGCTGCGTGAGTTGGAGAGAATTGAGGGATAAAAAACCTTTACAAGGGGTTTGCCGTGTGGTATGATCTACAAAACTACTATAGATTATAGTACTATGTAGTATAATTATAAATAAAAGATACCGGAGGTTAATTTTCGGCAGGTGCTTTCCAACATTGAACTCATTTTGCTCAGTTTAATTAACGAAAAACCGTCCTATGCCTACGAACTGGAAAAGCAGATCGAAAGCCGCAACATGCGGATGTGGGTGAAAATCGGGGTTGCGTCCGTGTACCAGGTGCTGGAGAGGCTGGAAAAGAAGGGACTGCTGGTTTCCCAAAGGGAAAAGGAGGGGAAAATGCCTCCCCGCAAGCGGTACCACATCACCGCTCCCGGCCGGAAGGCCCTGGCCGAAGGAGCGAGGCGGCTCTTATCCGGGCTGGAGTGGTATTACCTGGATTTGAACGTGGGCCTGGAGTGCTCCGATCTTCTTTCCGAAGCAGAAATCGCGGCCTGCCTGCAAAAGAGACTGGCCAAAGTCAGGTCCAACCTAAAACGCCTGCGGGAGCTTTCCCGCGCCGAGGGCAACCACGCCAGCGGAAATAACGCTAACGCCAAGAAATTCGCTAAAAAGAAGGCCATCATTAAAAACCTCTCCCTCTTCCGGGAGGCGGAAGAAAATTTTCTGCAGGCTGCCCTGGCGACACTGGCCAACAACGGCAGGCAGGAATGAATTTTGGATCAAGGAAGGAGGAATCCAGTTGCTGTTGCCTGAATTTGAGTATTTTGCCCCCGGCACCGTGGAAGAGGCCCTGGCGCTCCTGGAGCGTTTCGGGGACGGGGCCAAAATCCTGGCCGGCGGCACCGACCTGCTCCTGATGATGAAGGATAAGCTGATTCGCCCGCGGTGCCTGGTCGACATTACCGGCGTGGCCGCCTTAAACGGCATCCGCTACGCGCCCGGGCAGGGCCTCACCATCGGAGCGGCCGCCAAAATCGCCGCCGTGGAGCGCTCACCCGTAATTAAGGAAAAATACCTTGCCCTCCACCAGGCCGCCGGGGAACTGGGGTCGGCGCAGGTGCGGGCCATGGCCACCATCGGGGGGAACAGCTGCCACGCCTCCCCCGCCGCGGAAACCCCGCCGCCGCTGATCGCCCTGGGGACGAAAGTAAAACTGCAAAGCCTGGCCGGGGAAAGGGAGCTGCCCCTGGCGGATTTCATCCTGGGAAACCGGCAAACGGCCCTGCGCAACGGGGAGATCCTGACCAGCTTTTTTCTCCCGGACCCGCCGCCGAACTCCACCAGCCGGTATCAATGCCTGGGCTTAAGGGACGCCATGGAAATCGACATCGTCAACGCGGCGGTCAACCTGGTCCTGGACGAAGACGGGGCCACCT
>JAIMBK010000056.1 GCA_023511535.1 Armatimonadota bacterium | reverse complement strand
TTTGCCTGCGGACCATACTGCCGGGTGTGGAAAAAGAGCTCAAAGAACTTTATAAAATATTTGGTGCGTCAGCACTGTAAACTACCGCTAGGACTTGACCATTCAATAAAAAGTGTAGTATATTTAGGTAAGGGATAAGTAGATTTTTGTCGCAATGCCTTACTGAAGTAAGGCGACGGGTCTCTCCAAAAACTGGATCGACATAGAATCTAAAAAAGAGAGTCAGCTAGGACTGGAAAAACCGGATAACCTGAAAATGAAACCACGAAGGTTTGATCTCTGCCCGGAGGCAGAGAAAACGGACGTGGTTTTTATTTTTGCTGCCGGGAAGATGGACTGACAGCGCGGAAAGGACTATAAGGCGATTGGAGTGATGGGATGAAGGGGAGCAAACATCTCTGCTGAGGAACGTGCAAATTGAAGAAGGATAAAGTTTTTATACCCAAAACTGTGCAGGTTCGGATAAGCGGTACGGGCTAGAAATGCTATTGAGGTTGGTTTGGATATTCAGGAAACCTATGCGTACAAAAATGAAAAAATGGAGGGATGATACAGGGTGTATGCCAAGATTTATCACAAAAGGATCCGTCTCGTTGTTTCTGTGCTGGTTTTTTTATTCATTTTCAGTATGCTGGCGGGCTGCGGCCAAAAGGCCGCCGAGGAAACAGCGACTGACAGGGGAAAATTTCGCGTTGTCAAAGATATGAGAGGTAAAGAGGTCAAAATCCCGCAGGACATCCAGCGAGTGGCTACGATTAGTGATGGGCTTATTGAAAGTACCATGATCAGTTTTGGTGTTATTGACAGGCTGGTTGGGATCGGAAGTGAATGCGTGAAAAAAAATTTTAAATATGAATTTGAAACTTACAAAGGCGATAGTTTCGAGTATCTAGATGGGATGAACCCGGTAGCAGTTCTGTATCCAATAATTGGGGATATACCAGTATTTGCTAAATCGGGTACCGCGGTCAATTTTGAAACACTTGCCTCCCTGAATCCCGATCTGATCATTATCAGGGTTACGCGAAGCTCTTAACTACTGACAGTACGAATATTTTCTGCAAAGTTTTCCGGGTAACCCATCCTTTTCATCCCTGGTTTGGGCAAAAGTTCGAACTGCTAGCCGCACGCAGGAATTGGGGCGAGGACCGGGTATTCTTTGTTGGCCCCGATGGGCGGATGCAGTCTATGCCGGCGGTCTGGACTGATGTTGGGCCGGGGGATCCCTTCGTAGTCCTGGCCAACGGGCGTTGTCTGTTTAAGCCAGCAGACCTTTTGGCGTTGAGGCAGCTTATCGATGCCTTGGCCCAAGACGGGTGCAGAGGTGTAAAGTAAATTATGCCGTACGTGTAAAGGTAATTATGCCGCTCCTCCTTAAATCATGGCTTTGTATCTATGTTGTTACAAAATAAATGGTCTTAAGTCTTGACACCCAAAACATGTAGTGGCATAATTGTATTAACACATACTGGGAGGTGGATCATGCGCCCGGCAGACGAAAAGGAAAAAGCCTTGCGCGATTGCCACGCGCTTAACCCCAACCCGGGAGCCGTAAAGAATGAAATCTTCCGCTTAGGAGGTGAGTTTTTCGATCCCCGCGATCTGGTCCAGGTGAAATACGAGATGCTCCGGTGCGTTCATCGGGATGGGGTTTCGGTGTCCCAGGCCGCCAGCGATTTCGGCTTTTCCCGGCCGTCCTTCTACCAGGCCCAGGCGGACCTGGCGGCCCAGGGACTACCCGGTCTGGTTCCGAAAAAAACCGGCCCCCGGCATCCGCACAAACTGACGGAGGAAGTGATGGCCGCAATCAACGGGTGGCTTGCTGAAGAGCCGGGCCTGCGACCAAAAGAATTAGCCGGACGACTCCAAGAACGGCTCGGGATCAAGGTGCATCCGCGCAGCATCGAACGGAGCCTCCGGCGCCCGGTAAAAAAGGGGCGTCAAAAACAGAAATAGATCAATGGACGCTACGCTATGAGGCGCTCCGGGCAGTCGTAACAGGCGGCGCGCCGGGGCCCTCCCCTCCGCGGGGTCTGGCCCTCTTTCTGCGCCGGGGTATGGTGGGATGGATGAACGCCTGGTCGAACTCGACACCTCCTGCACAGGTGGAAAGAACCACTCGCCGAGAGTCGGCAGAGAAAAATGAAGTGGTTTTGGTCTTGGTGGAAATGGCCATGCAAGCGATTTTGTAAACGTTGTGCACCAGCCGGTCTAAAACGGTATCGGCCACGGTGGGGCCCGGGAATATGAAAGAGGGAGACCAATGTGGTTTTTTCCGACCAGGTAGTCGCTGCGATTATTGACCGGCTTGTCCACCACGCCAGGATCTTTTACATTAACGGGGCGAGTTACCGGTTAAAAGATAAGCAAGGGAAACGGCAAGGATAGTGATTAGTTATTTAGACACTATCTGATGTTAAGGGAGGCTTTAAAAATGTTTATTCGCTGGAAAGGAAGGTATGCTTATCTGGAGCAGCGCTACCTGGACAACGGGAAGGTCAGGTGTCGGTCAAAGTATCTTGGACAAAACCCGTTTGACACCCTGGCTAAAATGTTTTCCACCGGAGAGATTGACCGGCGCGCCTACGAAAGAATTGTCAAGTGGAAACCGGAAGGGACTCTCCAACCGACCGAAGACGGCGGGCTAAACATTAACGGAGGAACATTTGGATTTTGGAAGGGGGCGAAAATCGGTCTGTATTTTGGGAATCACTGGCTTTATGGCCGGGTTGAGAAAGACAAACACGGCTGGCACTTGACGGATGAAAACGGCAATATTCTCGGTTTAAAACCCGGGATGAAAGCAAGGCTATGGATCTAAAAATGACGTAGTTAAAATGCAAGCGATAGACAAGGATAGTGCCCACATCCTTTACCACTCTAAAAAATTACGGGCAGCCCCTTGTCTGGAAGTATTCAAATACCAAGAGGAGGGAGAAACTGTGGACAATCAAAAGGTCACGGCCCGGCACCTTCAGCGGCGAGCCTACCTTTACGTTCGCCAAAGCACCCTCCGTCAGGTAATCGAGAATACCGAGAGCGCGCACCGCCAATATGCCCTGCGGGAACGGGCCGTGGCCCTGGGCTGGCCGCCGGAACGGGTGGTAGTCATTGACGAGGATCTTGGACAATCCGGGGCTTCGGCGGCAGGACGGGAAGGATTCCAAAGACTTGTGGCCGACGTGAGCCTGGGTCTGGTGGGGATTATCCTGGGACTCGAGGTGTCCCGTTTGGCGCGGTGTTCCTCAGACTGGTACCGCCTTCTGGAGATTTGCGCACTTACCGACACCCTTATCCTGGACGAGGAAGGTCTTTACGACCCAAACTCCTTCAACGACCGGTTGCTCCTGGGCCTCAAAGGAACCATGAGCGAGGCTGAACTGCATTTTTTAAAAATGCGCATGCGGGGAGGCGTCCTTAGCAAAGCCCGCCGGGGCGAATTGAAAGGGCCGTTACCGGTGGGCCTGGTTTACGGACCTGATAACCAGGTGCATCTTGACCCCGATCAGCAGGTGCAAGAGACTCTCCAATTGTTTTTTGCAACGTTTCGCCGCACCGGCGCGGCCACCGCCACAGTCAAGGCCTTTGGCGACCAAGGGCTCCTCTTTCCGCGCCGCTTGATCACGGGACCACACAAAGGAGAACTTGCCTGGAGCCGGTTGACCCACTGCCGGGCACTTCAGACACTGAAAAATCCCCGCTATGCCGGAGCTTTCTTTTACGGCCGGCGACAACGCCGAAAGGGGATCCTGCCCCGGGAAGAATGGATTTCCCTTCTCCCGGAGGCCCATGCGGGCTACATTTCCTGGGACGAATTCGAAGAGAATCAGCGCCGGCTAAGAGACAACGCCAGGGCCGTCAGAGCCGAACGCCGCAGCCCGCCCCGGGAAGGTCCCGCCCTGTTACAAGGGCTTGTTATTTGCGGTCGTTGCGGCCTGCGGATGTCGGTGCAATACCGTACTTACCGTAAAAAGATGGTTCCCGACTATGTCTGCTCTCGTCGGCACGCTGAATATGCTGAGCCTTGTTGTCAACGTATTCCGGGCCGGACCATTGATGAGGCCGTCGGGCAACTCCTGGTGGAATCCGTTACTCCCCTCGCGCTTGATGCTGTGCTGGCCGTTGATGATGAATTACAACAGCGGGCCGACGAAGTGAAACGACTGCTTCAGCATAGAGTTCAGCGGGCCCAGTACGAGGCCGATTTGGCCCAGCGGCGTTATCTGCAGGTCGACCCTGATAACCGTCTGGTGGCCAATACCCTGGAGGCGGAATGGAACAACCGGTTGCGCGATTTGGAGGAGGCCAAACGGCATTTTGAAGAGGAGATGAAAACAAATGCTGTCGTTTTGACCGCGGAAAAACGGCAGCAGATTCGTGACCTGGCCGTCGATTTTCCGCGCCTGTGGCAAGATCCACGGACACCCGACCGGGAGCGCAAGCGGATGGCCCGGCTCCTGATTGAGGATGTTACTCTAATCAAGGAAGAAATGTATACTGTCCATGTGCGTTTCCGGGGAGGGGCCTTGCGCACCATCAGATTACCGTTGCTTCCCAACGCGCCGGACGCCCACCGCACGCCCCGCCAGGTGATAGAGGAAATCGATCGTCTTCTGGATCACCATTCGGAAGAGGAAATCGCCGTCCTGTTAAACGAACGGGGATTTCGCAGCGGTACTGGTCAGCTCTTCGATAAGCACAAGGTCATCATTATCCGTTGGACACATAAATTAAAGGATCGCTATACGCGCCTTCGGGAAGCCGGGTTCCTGACCAAAGAAGAGATAGCCGAACGACTGGGAATCCGTCCGGACACCGTTCTGAAATGGCGGAAACAAGGGTTACTTCAGGGCATACCCTATGCTCAAAAAGGAGGGAGGGAATGGCTCTTTCCAGTACCAGCCGACGATTTGCCGGCGAGAGCAAAACACAAACGTTCCTGGCTTGAAAGAAATTCATCCCGCTAATTTGAAAGGAGTGTAGTCTGATGCATCCTCCTTGGAGATTGCACCATGCGAAGTGAAGATGATGAAAACACAAAACAGGCAATTGAAAGAATTGAGGGGATGGGTCTGCCAGCAGTTGTATTACGTTCTCCAAATTGTTTTGAGAAACCTGCTCTTGATCTCATGTACAAGGAGATAGAATTGCTCGGAGAGGTTTTTGGTAAAAAAGACAGGGCCAAAGAAATCATAAAACTGTGGGAAGAGAATGTCCAGTTCGTTAAATCAAGGACGCAGGCTATCGAGGATCAGGATAAAGTAAAAGTGCTTTTCCTGGGACTCGACAAGAAGTCCCGGGAGAAAGGCGGAGCAGCGACCGTTAAAGGGCTTGAGGACGCGGAATCCAACCTGGTCGAGACTATTGTCAACGCTAAAAACGCCTACAGAGGAAGTGGAGCATCAAATGTGATGTCGGCAGAACAGATTTTGGCTTTAGACCCGGATGTAATTTTACTGCCGACATGGAGCGGTTATCATCCACCGCGAGAACTATGCGAAGGCAAACCCTTCAGGAATCTTCAAGATTTAAAAGCCATTAAAGAGAAAAGAGTCTATGCCTTGCCGTGGACGCCATGTAATTGCTGCATTCGACTTGAACATCTGGTAAATCTGATGGTGGCGGCAAAGGCGGTTTACCCTGAGAAGTTTGCTGATTTAAAAGTGCACGAGTGGGTTCTTGATTTTTACAAGAAACTCTATGGCGTTGATGACGAGATGGCGAAGAAGCTGCGCTCCGCCCAGTGGCTGGACTGGACCGCGGAACAGGATTTTTAGAGTCTCTTTTTTGCTTCAATCGGAGGATGGATAGATTCCCAGCGATAGCTTTATACCAAATAATTCCTTGAGATAATTCACGGAAGCCGGGTGCTTTGCTGTATAAAATGGGCCGGGATCATCTTTGATGAATCCCTTCCAAAAGAAGGGAATGAAAAGGGGATGAGCGTACCGCGCGCGATAGATGAAATCAAATATGAAAGTTTTAAAGAAGATGCGGCGCTGTTCTCGAACAAAAAGAAAATCACCTTTCTTCTGATTTTACTGGCCGTGCTGCTGATTACAATGGCGGCAGCGATCACTTTTGGCGCCTATAATATCACGATCGGGGTCGTTTATCAGGTGGTGCTCTCCCACCTGCACCTGAACAGCGGTCAGGTCAAGAGTCTATACAACACAATTGTTTGGGATCTCCGAATCCCCCGGATTTTGCTGTCTGCCACGGTCGGGATGGCATTGGCCTCGGCTGGTACCGTCTACCAGGGCACCTTTAAAAACCCGTTGGTGGAGCCATTTATTCTGGGGGTTTCCGCCGGGGCGGCCTTCGGGGCGGCGCTGGCCATCGTTTTTCCGGGGCTGCTGCCGATCCAGGTTTCGGCGTTCATCTTTGGTATGATCAGTGTCTTTGGCGCTTATTCTCTGGCCCGGGTCAGGGGGGAAACGCCGTTGGTGACCTTGATCCTGGCTGGAGTGATCATCGGTTCGTTATTTTCCGCAGCAGTGTCTATTCTGAAATACATTGCTTCTGACGCCGGATTAAGAGAGATCACGTTCTGACTGATGGGCGGGTTCTACTTTGCAAACTGGGATGATGTCCGGCACATTCCGGTGTTGCTTGTCTGTCTGTTTCTGTTATGGGCACTGGGGTGGAGGTTAAATGTTCTCTCAATGGGCGAGGAAGAAGCCAAAGCACTGGGGATCAATACGGAGCGGACAAAGCTCGTCCTGATTACGGTTGCGACCTTTATTACCGCCTGGTCGGTTTCCTCGGTGGGGATTATTGCTTGGGTGGGCTTGATGATGCCGCACGCCACCCGCCTCATTGTCGGACCCGATCACCGGTTTCTCCTCCCGGCAGCCTCGATTATGGGAGCGATCTTCTTGATCATCTGTGATACTATTGCCAGAACCTTAACGACAGCGGAGGTCCCGGTAGGTATTATTACATCGATCCTGGGAGCACCTTACTTGATGTACCTGCTGCGGACGAAGAAAAATAATTTTTAGGGGTGATTGAAATCCTCAGGGTGGAGAATTTGCATTTTGCGTTCCCCGGTTTTCAAGTGTTAGAGGACATTAGTTTCGACGTAAAAAAAGGGGAATTGTGTGCCCTCTTTGGTCCCAATGGATCCGGAAAAACAACCCTCCTCAAGTGTGTCGCCCAGTTGCTGAAATATCAAAAAGGTGATGTATACGTAGACGAAGATAAAATCAATAAAAAGAGCGCCGCTGAACTTGCCAGGATCATCTCATATGTGCCGCAGGAGCACAAGCCCCCCTTTCCCTATCAGGTGAAAGAAGTCGTCTTGATGGGCAGAACACCGCACCTGGGCCGGTTCTTTGGGCCCTCCCGGAAGGATATTGCCGTGGCGGTGCGGGCGATGGACCTGATCGGGATCAGATATTTGGCAAATCGTTCATATACGGAACTAAGCGGTGGTCAGCGGCAGCTGGTCTTGATTGCCAGGGCGTTGGCGCAGGAGACAAAGGTATTGCTCCTGGACGAACCGACATCCAACCTGGATTTTCAAAACCAGATCAAAATCTGGCGGATTATCAAAAAGGCCACCCGGAATGGGATCAGTGCGCTCACCTGCACGCATGATCCCAATCACGTCCTGTGGTTCTGTGATCGGGTGATTGTTTTGAAAGACAACGGGATCATCGCCACTGGGCCACCGGACAAGGTGCTCACCGAGGAAACCCTGAATGAAATTTACGATGACATGTGTAGTGTCAAGAGCCTGGACGGGATGAAAATGATCACACCAAGGAGGGCTGACGATAGCGCCGGCGATGAATCCCTGACTCCAGTACAGGCGAATATCGCCTGAGTAAAACCGGGGTGGTTACGCCCGCCTTTTTTCAAAGGTTTCGCTAACTTCTGGACATCGTGTAAACCGCCGCTGGGCTCCACCAGTTCCAACAAATAGTCCAGGCAGCGCCGATTAGCGGAGAGCATGCGCTGCTTTAAGGGAGGCGGGCTGCAAATGTTTTTTGCATCGCGGCTACTTTGGTTTCCGAAGTTTTGTCGCGGTGTTCTGCCGTCCGGTAGCGGCGAAAGAAGGTGACATCATTGATCGTAGTTTCAATCCGCAGCAACAGCCCATACTTGTCGTAGAGTTTGATGGAAGCCGGCCCCATGTGGTGCTTCTTAATCCGGGTTCCCTCGATGCGGGTTTTTTTATTGTTCAATTTAGAGTTTGAAAGGGGCCGGCGGAAGGCCGGCCCCTTTCAATTGTGGGGGTAGAGGGATCCGATCAATTTATTTGTTACTCTGTTTTCTCGGCAGCGGGCGGGCCGAAAGTCCGAAACCCTTTACCTTGCGGCGCGTTCTGGATCCTCTGGATCATCTCGTCGGCCTTTTCCCGGGTGATCTTGCCGTCCTTCACCGCCTGTTCAATGGCCTCAATTCTCAGTTCTTTCATTTTCTGCTGGAGTTGTTCCACGGAGATGCCCTGCTCCTGGGCGATCTCGTCAATTCTTTTTCCTTCCTTCAGCCGGGCCTGTAGCTCGTCCTGGCTCATGCCCAGGGCCTGGGCCAGCATTTCCGGGTCAGGGCCTCCTCTTCCGTGGCGGGGACCGAAGAAGGGGCCGCAGAACCACTGGTCGTTTTGCACTTTTTCTTTGATTTTTTCCGCCTGGTCCGGGGTCATCTTTTCCTGCTGAACGGCTTCGTCAATCATTTGCAGTTGCGTTTGCTTGAGGGCCTCCGTTACCTTTTCACTGTCCATCCCGAGGTTGGCCGCGAACTTGTCCAAAAACGCCTGGAAGAGCGCGGGCGCATTGGGACGGTCCGCGTCGGACGCGGCCTGCGCCAGGGCAATTCCCGCGAAGAGCGCGGTTAAAACAAAAGCAGCTGCGGTCGCCAGAAAGATTTTTCTTTTCACTGGACTCCTCCTTCCAAATTTTCTTATCCTGGAAAACTACGGCCGCCGAACATTTTTTGCCTTTGCACCACCTCCCGGTCGATTGAGATTGTCTAAAGGCACCCCCTTGATTTTAGTAAAGCAAGAACTTGTTACAAATCTGAGAAGGTTTTGTGACAGGTTCGTTAAAGGTTTGTAAAAAATTTTTGCCAGGTCAAAAGCAGTGGTGTTAAGGCGAAAAAGATATAAATTGCTAAGGACCTGTTCGGCCTGGTCGGATGCCACAAGACAGCCGGCAGCTCTACTGGAACGTGGGGTACTTTTGCCGGACCCGGAGGCGCCCATGACGGCCAGCATTTCCCCTTTTCGGACGGTTAAGTCAATCTCTTTTAAAACGGGGACGGCCTGACCGCCCAGGGAATACTCTTTCCGGATGCCGGTTAACTCCACCAGGGCGTTACCGGGGGCCACCCCCGCCGGGAGGGCCCGGGAAGAATGGCGAGCCCGTGGTCGTTCTCGCTGACGACCGGGCGTTTTTCCTATTTGGTCGATGTTAGTAGATTGATGACTATTAGAACACTTTTTTCCGCGTCAACTCTTCCTGCACTTCGTTTAACGCTTCCCCGAAGCGCTGGAAGTGGACGACCTCCCTTTCCCTTAGAAACCTCAATGTATCCTTGACCCCCGGATCGTCGGTAAGTCTGATCAGGTGTTCGTAGGTGGTGCGGGCTTTTTGCTCGGCGGCCATGTCTTCGTGCAGGTCGGTCACCGGGTCGCCGGTGGCCTGGACATAGGCCGCCGTCCAGGGCACTCCGCTGGCGTCCACCGGGTAGACCGCCCGGTCGTGCTCGGCGAAGTGGCCGCCCAGATCCACCTGCCGGAGCTGTTCCGGGGGCACGTTTTTGAGCAGGCGGTAGATCATCGTTCCCACGATTTCCCAATGGGCCAGTTCTTCCGTTCCGATGTCGGTGAGTAGGCCCTTCGTCCGGTTGGTGGGCATGGTGTAGCGCTGGGTTAAATACCGGACGGCGGCGGAGAGTTCGCTGTCCGGCCCGCCAGACTTCAGGTTTTATTGTCTGATTCAGGGGGGGTTTTCATCTCTACGATTCGCGATCGTTTCCGGCAGCCATTTATTTAAAAGTGTTTTCGATTGTTGTCAGGAATTGTTTTGCTGCCGCGAGCTGGCCGGACGCCTCTTCTTTGCTGACCAGGTAAAAATCGGTGTAATCTGATGACGCACGTTTTATCCGGGCTTTACTCAAGTTTCTCCCCGCAGAGCGTTCGACGATTTTAACGAAATGCTGATTGAAAAGGGAGATTATGCCAGCATGCTTCTTGCTGTCCAGTTGCTTTAGGGCAAGAAGGGCTCTGGCAGCGGCGAACATGGCGTAATACGAACGCCCCAAGGAATCGCTGTACATCCCTGAATTCAAAAATATCTCCGCCGATTGCAGATGCTCTCGCGCTCTCTGCATCCGGTAGTTGGCCAGGTCAACGTAGTTGCCGGTCACAGCGTCACCCCGTCCCTGACTATTGCATCATGTTCGGCATGCCCACCTTTTTTTGGGGGGTTCGGGTGACGGCAAGGGTCTTCGGCGATAATCTTTAAGAAGGCCGGGTGAAGAAGATTACTTGCGTCACCGAACCCCTGTGGTCATTGCACCATGGAAATTTAGTTTTGTTCACTGCTCTTTTTTGAGAGAAATCTCGCTTACGGGTTAAACCGATGGATGATCAACAGGCCGGGAAGTGGCATTTTTAGATTAGCACAATAGAATTATCGAATTTACACCCATTTTTAATACCTTTGAGCGATATGAAGAATTCCGTAAAAAGTTTAAGATCTCTAACAAAAAATATGTGATTTTACTGCAAAAGCTTTCTTTGTATTGCCAGAACTTCTCCATTTGGTGTTCCGTGTCTAAAGGCGCTCTTTTGTTGGTTAATCTTGGAAAAAAGAAGGCTTTTGCGCCAGAAAAATAAATTGTTCTCCGAGCCCGGCGACCTTAGCCGGCGGGTATGGTTGCCGGGCCGGCAGGGTGCATTGGGAAACCGGTGCGCCTCCCGTTGCGGAAAGGAGAACGGAGGCTTTATCCTGTGCCTGGAAAGCTCTGTCCTTTTTGCTAGCGGGATAGAGCTTTTTAGTTTTGGATACCGGGTCTACGAGCCGATGAACCTAAGGCGAGTCAGGCTATGGTTTATCGGCCGCCAGGGTATGCGGGGAAACCGGCGTGCCTTCCATTGCGAAAAGGAGACACGGATCCGGCGTTGGGCCGGGCTGGCTTTGCTTTTCGCAATGCCGTCCGGCATTTAACATTTTCGGGGAGGAATATATCCTACCATACTAACCGGAGTAAACAGGAACATGAAAGTGGTTTGCGAAGAGATCTTTGCTCCGGTGGTCGCGGTGATTCCTTACGATACATTCGAGCAGGCGCTGAATCTGGTCAACGATTCCCGGTACGGGCTACAGGCGGGCGTGTTTACCAACTCTCTTCCGCTGGCCATGCTGGCGGCCCAAAAGCTTGAGGTGGGTGGAGTAATTATCAACGACACCTCGCTTTACCGCGCTGATGAAATGCCCTACGGCGGGGTGAAGGCAAGCGGTTTCGGCCGGGAGGGGCCGAAATACGCGATCGAAGAAATGACCGAAACCCGGATAATAGTAATCACTCAGTAGTCCAGCCGTCGTGATGGTCGCAAGTTTTGCCCCAAACATCCAGGCGTGTATTGAATCTTCCATACCGGACCGGCGGTTTTTTAGGTGAAACGCTCATGCTCCGCCGTTGGAAAATCGGCCCGTACGGATGGTCAGAAGGAAAAGGTAAACAAATGAAACTGGGAGGAGTGATCTTAGATTGGATCTGGTCAAACTGCAAATTGACGGTAAAGAGGTTGAAGCGCCGGCCGGGAGCACGGTGCTCGAAGCCGCGGAACAGGCCGGCATCCACATCCCCCGGCTCTGCCACGACCCGGAGCTTTCTCCCTGGGGCGGCTGCCGGCTGTGCGTGGTGGAAATCGAAGGGATGCGCAACCTGCCGGCCTCGTGTGTGACAACGGCGGCGCCGGGCATGGTGGTAAGAACCGGTACGCCGGCCGTAATCGAAGCCAGGCGGACCATCCTGGAGTTGTTGCTCGCAAACCACCCGCTAGATTGTCTTACCTGCGAAAAAACCGGCGACTGCAAACTGGCCGAATACTGCTATGAATATGGCGTCAAAGAAAGTTCCTTCGCGGGTGAAAGGCACAATTACGGGATCGACGACAGCAACCCCTTTATCGTCCGCGACCTCAACAAGTGCATTTTATGCGGTAAGTGCGTGCGGGCCTGCGCGGAAATGACCGGGAAAGACAACCTGGACTTTGCGTACAGGGGATTCCACGCCAGGGTGACCACCTTCGGCGACACGTCCTACCTGGAATCGGACTGTGTCTTCTGCGGCAATTGTGTTTCCGTGTGTCCGACGGGGGCTTTGATGGAAAAGCAAATGAAAGGCAAGGCCAGGCGGTGGGAATTGAAACGGGTAAAAACCACCTGCCCCTTCTGCGGCACCGGCTGCAATTTTGATTTATGCGTAAAGGATGGAAAAATCGTGGGCGTCGCTTCAAACCCGGACAGCGTCGTCAACGGCCGGGCGCTCTGCATCAAAGGGCGGTTCGGCTGGGACTTTGTTTATAGCGACAAACGATTGAAAACACCGTTGATCAGGCGCAACGGGAAGTTTGTGCCCGTCTCCTGGGAAGAGGCCCTGGACCTGGTTGCCGCCAGGCTTAAGGAAATCAGGGAAAAATACGGGCCCGGCTCTTTCGCCGCGCTCAGCTCGGCCCGGTGCACCAACGAAGAAAACTACCTTTTACAAAAGTTTGTAAGGGCGGTGATGGGCACAAATAACGTAGACCACTGCGCCCGTACCTGACACGCGCCCACGGTGGCCGGTCTGGCCACTTCTTTCGGCAGCGGCGCGATGACCAACTCCATTTCCGAGATAGCAGGGGCCGAGTTGTTGTTCCTGATCGGGACCAACACCACGGAGGCCCACCCGGTGATCGGCTACAAGATCAGGCAGGCGGCCCGCCGAGGCGCAAAGCTCATCGTCGCGGACCCGCGGCGCATCGAGCTGGCGGAGGAAGCCGACTACTGGCTCCGGCTTCGGCCCGGCACTGACATTCCCCTGCTCAACGGCCTGATGCACATCATCATCAAAGAAGAGCTTTACGATAAGGCGTTCGTTGCGGAGCGGACGGAAAATTTCGAGGCTCTCAGGGAAACAGTGGAAAAATACACCCCCGGCTACGTGTCCCGCCTGACCGGCGTGCCCGTGGAAGATCTGTACGCCGTGGCGCGGCTGTACGCCACCACGGACAAGGCAATGATTTTTTATACCCTGGGAATCACGGAGCACGTCTGCGGCACCAACAACGTCATGAGCATCGCCAACCTGGCCATGCTGACCGGGCACATCGGGCGTCCCGGCACCGGGGTCAACCCCCTCCGGGGTCAGAACAACGTGCAGGGAGCCTGCGACATGGGAGCGCTGCCCAACGTTTATCCCGGCTACCAGCGGGTCACCGACCCGGCTGTACGGGCGAAGTTCCAGGAGGCCTGGGGCGTGTCCCTGCCGGCCGGGGTGGGGCTGATGATCCCCGAAATGTTCGACAAGGCCAATGCCGGTGAGGTGAAGGCCATGTACATCCTCGGCGAAAACCCGGTCCTCACCGACCCCAACAGCAACCACATCCGGTCCGGCCTCGCCAGGCTGGAATTCCTGGTGGTCCAGGAACTTTTCCTGACAGAAACGGCCGAATACGCCGACGTCGTGCTTCCTGCCGCCAGTTTCGCCGAAACGGACGGGACCTTTACCAACACCGAGCGCCGCGTCCAGCGGGTGCGCAAGGCCATAGAACCCCTGCCGGGGAGGACGAACTGGCAGACAATTATGGCCCTTTGCGCAAAAATGGGCTATCCCATGCACTACCGCAGCCCGGAGGAAATTTTTGCGGAAATGGCCTCCCTCACCCCGTCTTATTCCGGTATCAACTACAGCCGGATTGAAAAGGAGGGGATCCAGTGGCCCTGTCCCACCTGCGACCACCCGGGCACACCATACCTGCATGCCCGGAGTTTCACCCGCGGCAAAGGGCTTTTCCAGGCCATCGACCACATTCCGCCCGCGGAAATGCCGGACAGGGAATACCCCTTCCTGCTGTCCACCGGCAGGGTCTTATCCCACTACAACGTTACCACTCTATATTCCGCCGGTATTCAAAGCCTGTGGTCCGAGGAACACGCCGAAGTCAACCCCGACGACGCCGCCCGGCTGGGCGTGGAAACCGGGAGCAAGGTGAAAGTTGCTTCCCGGCGCGGGAAAGTAGTCACCAGGGTACAGGTCACGGACCGGGTACCGCCGGGGGTCATCTGGATGTCTTTCCACTACCGGGAAACTCCGACCAATGTGCTAACCAGCCACGCCGTCGACCCCGTCAGCAAGACCGGCGAGTACAAGGTCTGCGCCGTGAAGATTGAAAAAATATAGGTGTTTATGCGGGAAGTACCCGGAACAGAAGCGGTAGGCATGGTGCGGACCACCATTTTCGATCTCCTCCTCCCGCACACTTTTGCCGGAAAACGTTTAAGTCACGTAGAGGTTACGGCGTTGGGCCACGGCGGCCTCTGTGAAGAGCGTGAGGTTTGCCGTTAACCTGCCTGTTCCGCTGGCAAAACAACATAATTACGACACCGGAGGTATTGAACAGGTGCTGATCAACGTGAACCTGGAAGAGGCCCAGGAATCTCTCCTGAACCTTGTTACTCCCTTACCCAGTGAATCGCTTTTCTTGACGCAGGCTTTGGACAGAATTGTTTCCCGGGATTTATTTGCCGGCCGGGACTTGCCCCCCTGCCCCCAGGCGGCAGTGGACGGCTACGCCGTTCATGCCGATGATTTGGGCCGGCGTACCAGTTACGGCATCAAAGAATGCCTCCGGAACGGAGATATTCCAAATTCTCCGCTCAACCCGGGTCAAGCTGTCGGTGTCGTGACGGGGGGCCCCTTGCCCGGCGGCACAGGAGCGGTTATTCCCCAGGAATTGGTCAAAATTGAGGGTGATCGCATGATCTTTACGGGTGAAATCTCCCCCGGCAGCAACATCAAGAAGCCGGGAGAGGATTTTCGATCCGGGGAACTGCTTGCTCAGCGGGGTACCCGTCTCGACCCGGGTCTGATCGGTGTGTTGGCGGCCTTTGGCCAAAGTGAAGTCCCGGTATACCGCCGTCCCAGGGTGATGATTCTCAGCCTGGGGCGTGAAATCGTTCCCTGCCAAGCCAAACCCGCCCCGGGCCAGGTCCGGGACAGCAACGGGCCCCTCCTGGCATCCCTCGTGATCCAGGACGGGGGACAGGTGGGTGGGGTGGAGGTCGCCGGCGGTGAAAATCCTGACGGAGTCAAAGACCGCCTGAAAAAGCTGCTTAAGCAGGCCGACCTCGTACTTACCATTGGGGGAACTGCCTCCGGAGTATGCGACAATGCTCTTTTGTTATTACGGGAAATTGGAGCACATATATTATTCTGGGGAGTTCGGATAAAACCGGGCAGTCACAGTGGTGCGGCCATTTGGGATTCCAGGCCGGTTATTTCTCTTTCCGGAAACCCGGCGGCTTGTGCAGTAGGCTATCAGCTCCTTGCTGCGCCTGTATTACGCGCCTTTCAGGCGCTCAACCCGTATCCGGACCGTCTTTCTGCTTTATGCACCGACCCATTTCCAAAAAAAGGGGGTCCCCGCCGCTTCCTCCGGGGATATGCGGTATGCCGTCAAAATGGGTGGAGGGTAAGTTTACTGCGGGGGCAGAAATCCAGTATGCTGCGATCCCTGATCGATTGTAACGCACTTATTGACCTGCCGGCGGGACATCCTCCCCTGGAGCCTGGATCGCAGGTGTCAATGATACTCTTTGCCCCTTCCCATCCAGAAAAGGAGAAAATTTGCAATGAAAGATGTTTTTGAATAACCTGATATAGAAGTCAGGTTCATGGTGATTGTGCCGGCCTCTTGCTTTATTTTGCTGAACGATTAACGCTGTATGATTTTCTGACATAATTTACACTCTGGGATCCTGCGCTGCGCCAAACGCCTGGCGCCAAGAAATGGCCGCGGAACCTGGGAGCAGGTAATTGTTTGCCCGGGGGGCGGGCCGAGCGTGTATACTCACAGGCAAAGGGCTGACTTCCGGAATAAGATATGTCGTATTAACTTACAGTGTATGACTTTCTTACGCAGCAAAAAGCAATTCGGGATAAACTTCTTGAATATTGTGAGGTGTTGCCTGGCAAGTACGCCTTAATCCGACTTAAAGAAATCTTTAAGTTCAAAACCAACGGGAAAATTGGCACAAAAATTGCTATACAGGATTACCAGCGGGGGCTGTCCATGTCTCTTGAAACTGACCCCATCCCAGCTTCCAAAAACATGACTTTTAAAAGGCCATGGATCCATCTGAGATCGGGAAAGACCTTTTATTTCTACGGGGAACTGTTCAAAGAGAGATGAAAGACCGAGTATGCATAAGGACGGACGGATAACGGAAGTCGGGAGGATCAAGGAACACCCTCTGAATAAGGGTATTCTCTGCCCAAAAGGGCAGAGGGCGGATATCGTGTTATAATCCAGCAAGTTAATTTAAGATACAAGCATTCCTGTAATCCTTTTTAAGATAGAGCGAGTTCTTTAGAGCATCAATGAAAAATATTGAGATAGGAGGACGTGTAAATGACAGTGGCTAATAGCAAGACGTTTTATACGGGATGTGCCCTCTGTTATCATAGCTGCGGGGCGGAAGTGACAGTTGAAAACGGAAGGGTAGTGGAGGTCCGCGGGCAGAAATCCCACCCTCTCAATAAGGGAAAGCTCTGCCCCAAAGGCGAAATGCTGACCGAACACTTATATCATCCCGAGCGGCTCAAATACCCCTTGAAAAAGGTGGGTGGGAAATGGGAAAGAACCACCTGGGAACAGGCTCTCTCAGAAATAGCGGCAAAATTGAATGACCTGAAGGAAAGGTACGGCCCTTCCGTAATTGCTTTCTTTTGCGGCTCCATAGGTGTGGAAAGCCTGGAGATGGTTTCCCTGACGCACAGGTTCAGGACTGCCCTGGGCTCTCCGCAATTCTTTTCCGTTGAGAGTATCTGCTACCGGATGAGAATCCGCAGCAGGCAGATAACGTTCGGGAAATACCCGGTAGAAGAAATGGACTCGCCTCTCTACGTACTGTGGGGGCACAATCCGGCCGCATCGGATTTTCCTCTCTCGCTCGCTATAGAGGAGAACCTGAAAAAAGGGTCGAGGGTAATTGTCATCGACCCCAGGAGAATCCCCATTGCCGACAAAGCTATAATGTATATGCCGATAAGGCCGGGTACGGACGGAGCGCTTGCTCTTGCTCTCATTAACGTGATTATCAATGAAAGACTCTACGACGCCGACTTTGTGGAAAAATGGACGTACGGTTTTGACAAACTCGTCCCCCACATTCAGCAATATACCCCTGAATGGGCCGAACGGATTACCTGGGTGCGGGCTGATGACATCCGGACACTAGCACGCCTTTTCGCGAGCACAAAGGGCGCCAGTATTTACCAGGGAACCTGTACTCAGGACCAATCTGCCAACGGCAGCCAGACGGACCGGGCTATTGCAATTCTGCAGTCCATTACCGGAAACATCAACGTTCCCGGAGGGTGGGTCATCAGTCCCAGGTTAAGGCTTGCGGATATCAGCCTTCCCTGCGAGGAGAAGCCGCTTGGAGCGGATGAGTACCCTCTTTTTTACGAGTTATGGGGGAGAAAGAGCCCTTACGCCGTCCAGAATATGGTCCCTGAGAGTATCCCCGATAAATTAAAAGCGTTTATTGTTGTTGGCGGAAATCCCCTGGTTACCATGCCCGACTCAAATGCGCTGCGGGAAGCTTACCGAAAGCTTAACCTTCTCGTTGTGTACGATTTGTTCATGACGGAAACGGCTCAAGAAGCCCACTATGTTTTACCCGCCGCCACCCAGCTTGAGTACTGCTCTCTTGCCTACAACTATAACGTTTGCCACTGCCTGCCGTATATTATGCTGCGGGAGCCGGCAATAGAGCCCTTATATGAAAGTAAATCCATCCTCGCCTTCTACACCGAGCTAGCTCACGCGTGCGGTATAGGCGACAAGTTCCACTGGAAATCCGATGAAGAACTGGTAGCCCATTTAATTGCTCCGAGCGGGGTTGATTTTGAAGCCCTCAGGCAGAACAGGGAAGGAGTCTATTATGGAGAAAAGTCTTACCGGATTACGGAAAGGACTTTTGCCACGCCGACCGGGCGCATTGAAATATATAGTAAAGCCTTCAAGGACGCAGGGTTTGACCCTCTGCCGACCTATCTGGAACCCACCAAGAGTCCCCAGGGACCGCTCTGGAACGAACTTGGAAAGAAGTACCCACTGATCCTTTCTACGGGCACAAGGCTCTTACATTATAACAACAGCCAGCTTCACAATATCAAAGCTCTCCAACTCGAGGAGCCTTACCCTAAAGCGGAGTTGGGGCCGGAAACCGCTGCGAAGTATGGAGTGGCGCATGGAGATGACGTCATCATCGAGACGGATCGGGGTTGGATTAAGATGAAAGCGCATGTAGATGAGAGAATAATGGAGGGCGTGGTTCTTGTCCCGCACGGCTGGCCGGGGGAGGCAAACTGCAACCGGTTGACGGATGCGCAGTGCCGGGAACCGGTAATGGGATACCCGCAGTTCAAAGGACTTCTCTGCAATATTAGAAAAGCCGGTGCTCCTCACCCTGCCTGCATTTAACAACCACCTGTTCTAGCAGTAACCTTTTCCAAAACCCCCGTTTTTAAACAGGGGTAGAATCATCTATGAGCATGTTGCAAAATAGTCTATTTTTCCCTGAAAGCCACTTGCAAAAAAAATTCAAGATTACAATTAATGTTAAATCAATTGCAGTAACACCTGACTTTATTAGTTCACCTGGCGTGAACCCGCATGAAATCTGGAAATGAAAAAACAAAAGTGTGCATTTTGCCACTACAGCAATTCCTTTATTTCATAGTGCCAGTTCCTCCGCAGAAGTGACATTTTTTGGTGGTTTATTCCGGAAAGGCCCGGCCCTCCTGGAGGTAGCGTTCGTAGGCATTTACCGCGACGGTCCGTCTGCCCTTTTTGTTCCTGGTGCACTGGTTTAACAAAGGGCAGTTTTGGCACTGTTCCGGGGAAAAGAGAAATACTTTGAGCCGACCCGTTTTTTTGTCGTAAATTTTTCCCGGTGCGACCCCCGTTTGATAGTTACCGAGCCGTCTTCCTTTGGCTCTATATCCTGGGTGGCTACTGTTAAGAGGAGGTCTTTTAATTCCTTTTCTTTACCGGAAAGTTCCATCTCCTTTTAAATTACCACCCTCTATCTAAGGTTATCTTAAATATTCGACGTATTACTGGTCAATTCCTGCTGAATGGTAAATATTTTTTAGATTTTTAGAGGTGGTAAGGAGTTTTGCAACAGGCTCCTAGACCCGTTTATCGCGTCGGCTAGTGTCTCCA
Source organism: Armatimonadota bacterium (assembly GCA_023511535.1). Classification (GTDB taxonomy): domain Bacteria; phylum Bacillota; class Desulfotomaculia; order Desulfotomaculales; family Nap2-2B; genus JAIMBK01. The sequence continues at coordinate 1,064 of JAIMBK010000056.1, read as the reverse complement.
AATAAACGGAAGACCCGGCTACCAACGTCGTACGACCTGAAACGGAGGCTGGTATGGAAAAGACTATTCCAGTGGTTGGCCTGGCCGGTTATGCCGGTTCCGGCAAAACCACCTTCATGGAAAAATTGATTACCGAACTGAAACGCCGCGGTTATCGGGTGGGCGTCATTAAGCATACCCACCATCAGGTGGAATTTGACCAACCGGGCAAAGATACGTGGCGCCACGCCCGGGCCGGCGCCGAGGTGGTGGCCCTAGCCACGCCGGGCGGCGTATCCCTGGTCAGGAAATTTGCGTCCGCTCCAGGGCCGGAAGAGGTTATCGCCATGATTGGCGGCGTAGACCTGATCATCGTTGAAGGATTTAAAACGGGCAGGTGGCCCAAGCTAAAAATTTGTCGCCAGGAAGTAAAAGAACGGCCGGACATACCGGTGGAAGAACTGCTGGCGGTGGTCAGTGATGCGTATCCGGACGAGGATGTTCCGCATTTCGGGCTAGACGATGCCATGGGTGTTGCCGACTTGATTGAAAGGGTCCTTTTGAAGACCGGCCTTTGAGACCTTTGAGAATATTGGGTTCTGGTTACAGCGTAACTTAAAAAATGGCAGTGAACAAAACAAAATTTATATCGTGCAATGACTACAGGGGTTCGAAATTTATCCACCCCCAGTAACGCCAGATACCCGAGTTGCGCAACTGCCACCCGGAGTTCCTGGCGGAAATTCACCCGGTTACCGTCGCCCAATAAAAGGTTGGCAGCGGTAATCTGGTTCGGATCGAAACGAAAACGGTCAGGTTTAGCCCCGCGGGACGAACGAAGACATCGCTCCCGACGCGGTCAGTACCCCCAACGGGTGGGCGCATGAATGTCAATCTATTGTTAGACATGGGTGAACTGGATCCGGTTGCTGCTTACCCCCAACTTTAAGGTGGTACCCTGCCGTCTCGTACCGCTCCGGCAAAGCGCAGCCTTAAAAAGATTGGTCAATAAGACTGCGGTAAAAGTCAAGTACCTTGATGAAAAAAATTTTTAGTTGTTTTATGGTACAATCTGTAAATTTCCT
>JAIMBK010000055.1 GCA_023511535.1 Armatimonadota bacterium | reverse complement strand
GGATTATGGGAATATTGTACAACATTATAGTCTTGTTTTCATCCTTCTGCTGGTGCCGCTTGCGGCATGGGGGGTCTACCCCGTATTCGGTCGCTTCCTCACTCGCCAGGTCCATCGGCTTAATCTGCCCGCCGCGGGGTTGCAAAGAAGCAAAAAAGGCGTTAAATGGCGCGGCCAGCAGATGCATGTGTTTAGAGTTCGGAATATATACCAAAAAAGTAAAAAGAACTAGAACGTGGATCCACCAGAAAGTATTTTGAATGGCAACCAGCGTACTTTCTCCATATCCGCGGAAAAGAACGGCCACCGCATTAGATACGGGCGCCGATCCGGTAACCCGGACAGGTTCTAAGGCTGTTTTTGCCCCCGTGCTCAGCCAATCCGTCGCGATCACGGCAAATATCAACAGCAAAATGACGGCCGCGTCCCAGGTGCGGTAGAGGCGCGGCGGCCTGAGCACCCACCTGCGCAAGGCGGCGATAATCAGGCAAATCACCACAATTGCGGACAGGATGTCTTTTCCAAAAAAGAAGGCCGGGCTCGTCCCTAAAACCGGCAACGGAAAGCCGGGGAACAAACCTTCCCAAATCAGGGGTAATTCCCCCAGGGTAATCACAATAAAACCCCAGAAAATAAAAAAGTGAACTATCCCATACGGTTCATAAAGCAGTTTCCGCTGCGCGAACACATTCAGAAGAAAAGAATAAATCCGCCTCACCGGCTGATCCCAGCGGATCTCCTTGTCGCCTAACATTAAAATAGAGATCCGCCGGTATACCGAAGAGGTAAACAAGGCCAGGGCAACTACGGCCGCCAGGACAAAAATTGCCAACCAGTCCGCGCGCATATTCACAACCTCTCCCCCGATTATTCTTTAATTTTGAATTTTTCCAGGAAAACCTGGAATCCTGCTGTCATTCCGGTCAGCTTGTCACCAGCCGCGCTCAGTTCCTCCAGGACTGCCATATGATGAAAAAAAAGTGCCTCCCGGCCACGCGGCCGGCGCCGGGCGGGCGGCGGACCGGTAGCCCGGGAGAGAATTAACCAGGCTTTATTTTGCTGCGCCGGCCATCTCTAATAAACCGGCCATCTCCAGGATCTCCGGGACCAGGTCGGCCCAACCCAGCGGCATGATGTGGACGCCCTGGCAGATCTCTTTCAACTCCCTGATCAGGCGGGCGGCAATTTCAGCGCTTTTTTGCCTGATCTGGTTTTTCGGCGTGGCTTCCAATTCTTTAATCAAACCTTCAGGCACCCCTATTCCCGCCACATTCTTATTCATGTACCGGGCCATGCCGGCCGATTTCAAAATCACTATTCCCGCCAAAACCGGCACCCGGTAGGCCCGCACTTTTTCCATAAAACGGGCAAATTTCTCCGGTTCAAAAACAGCCTGCGTCTGGAAAAACTGCGCCCCCGCCGCAATCTTTTTTTCCATCTTGATTAACTGAAGCTCCAGGGGATCGGCCCCCGGGTTAACGACTGCACCGGCAAAGAAATCCGGCGCCCCCTCCAGCTCGTGGCCGGCCAGGTCCCGGCCGTGGTTTAAAACGCTTACGGTCTTCAGCAGCTGCACGGAATCAAGATCAAAAACCGCTTTTGCTTCCGGATGATCGCCCAAAACCGGATGGTCACCGGTCAAACAGAGCACATTTTTAATCCCCAACGTCCAGGCGCTGAGCAAGTCTGATTGCATAGCGAGGCGGTTCCGGTCGCGGCAGGTCAACTGGAAAACCGGCTCGAGGCCCCTTTCCACCAGCCTGGCGCAAACGGCAAGCGAACCAACCCGCATTACCGAACTCTGCAGATCTGTAACGTTAATCGCGATCACCCGGTCCCGTAAAACCTCCGCCTCCTGTAAACAGCCCTGGAGATCCGTTCCTTTCGGCGGCCCAACCTCGCTGGTCACGACAAAAACTCCCGAGTGCAAAGCCTTTTCCAACCTGCTCATGGAAAACTCTCTCTCCCTTATTAGATTTTTACCGGCTGCCGGTTCATTACCCTTCCCAGGAAATGAAAACTGGCCTGGTCCCCGTTTAAAGTAAGCCGGCGCGGAGCGCCATATTTCGCGTAGTTTTTCGGCTCCTGGTAGCGGTACAATAATTCCAGCCGGCCGATTGCCCGCAGTCGTTCGTAAATCAAATGCCACCCGCAGTCCTGCGTCCGGTCTACTTCACACTTGCCGTTTTGCGCGCCCCCGCAAGGCCCGTTCAGCAAACCCTTGGCGCACAGCGCCAACGGACAAAGCCCGCCGGTATAATCGATTATACATTCACCGCAATCCCGGCAATATTCGGCGATAAATTCGTCCGTCACCATCTCGCCGCCGAAAATGGCATCGCATCCTGGATGGACCCCAATCTCCCCGGAAGTGGCGTCAATTACCGTGTGCACTCCCAGGCCACAAGCCAAAACCAAAATGGAATCTGTTTTTGCCAGGACATCCCGGTATTCTTCCTGGAAAACCTTTCTGGTATTGGAAAGTTTACATAAGGAAACGCCTTTCGGCCCTGGAACGCCCCAGCCCACTACCTTTACCCCTTTTTCAGAAAGGCGCCGGGCCATGGCCTCTGTTTCCGGTACCCCTCCCGACCGGCATTTGGCCGCGCAATTATCACAGCCCAGGACAAAAACTTTCTCCCCTTCCCCCAGGTAGCCGATAATTTCCTCTAGAGGTTTTTGAATTGTCGCGTGCACTTAGGGATTTCCCTCCTTAGTTTTAACATTGTCTGCGAGTGTTCGCTATGTTCACGCTAAACGCCTTAAGCGCGTCCTCGGCGGCCATCACGATGGCGTTTCCGGCCGGAAAAAAGGTTTGATAAGGCTGCGCCGAGTAACTCAACCCGGCCAGATCTTCAAGGAGCAGGTTTTTCTGGATGGTGAAGGTAATCAAATCGATTCTTTCCGCCACACATTCCCCGCCGACCACCTGCCCGCCTAAAACCCGGCGGCTGTTCCGGTCGGCTATCAACTTCACTTTTACCTTCCGGGCGCCCGGGATGATGGGAAAGCGCGTGGTCGTTTGCCCGTACCCGGCGACCGGAACGTATCCGTTAGCCGCCGCTGCTTTTTCGGTTAGGCCCGTGCCGGCGATCCGGAGGTCGTAAACTTTTGTCACGGCGCCGTTATAAAAACCCGTAAATTCAGCCGGCTGGCCTAAAATTCTTTTCGCCGCCACCTTGCCCATGAGCACCGCGTTCGTGGCCAGTTTTCCTTCCGCAATTTTACCGGTAATCCCGCTGACGAATTCCGCGCAGTCACCGACCGCATAAACTCCCGGAAGATTTGTTTCCATCCCGGCGTTAACCAGAATCCCGTTCCTGCCCAGGGCAAGTCCGGTATCTTTAAAGAGCCCGGTATTTGCCCGCATGCCGACGCAAAAAACAACCAGCCCTTTTCCCGGCTCCCGAAAACAAATTTTTTTACCGCCGGCCAGAACCACTTCGGCCACCCAACCTTCCTGTGTCCCGTTCAGGGCAACGACCCGCTCGTGTAGCTCCAGTTTGATTCCTTTTTGAACAAGCAGTTCCTCCGCTTCCTTGATCATTTCCCGGTCCACCAGATTGGGCAGCACGTGATCCTCCGTATCCACCAGGGAAACCGCCACCCCCCTGGCCTGCAGACTTTGCGCCAATTCGATGCCGATCGCTCCAGCCCCCACAACTACTGCTTCCTGCAACCCCCCTTCCACCAGGTTCCTGATTCTTATCAGATCATCCCCGGTTTTAAAAGTCATGATCCCGTTTAAATCAGCACCGGGAAGATTAGGAACAACCGGATTCGCCCCGGTCGCAATGATTAGTTTGCGATAGTGGTATCTCTCACCCATCAACGTTGCAACCTCATTTTTTGCAAAATCAACTTCCGCCACGGCATCCCTAATCAATTCCGCTCCATTACCCGTCACCAGAGTATCTTCCTTAAAGGTTTGTTCAACCGTTACCACACCTTCGATAGCGTACGGCATGGCGCAATAAATCATACTGAATTGCTCCGGCCTGATCACTGCCACCGACATTTTCCGGGGGCTGCTTCCAAATACGCGGCAGGCCGAAATAGCCGCCGGTCCCCCGCCGATGATCAGCACATCGTAATTCTTCATCATTCATTCATTCCTTCCTGCGCGATTAAATTAACTCCGGGTTGTCCGCACCGGGCCTTTGTAACCATAGGCTTAAGGTAAATAAGCTTTCCCCAGGTAAACGGCAATATCTTCGACGCTGAATGAGGCAGGCGCAGCCTTGCGCAAATTGACGAGGCAAAGCGGGCACATGGTAACTGCCTTTTCCCCCGCCTGCCGGATTTGTTCCATCCTTGCCGCGGCCCTGGCGACGGCCTTTTTCGGAAACAAAGATTCCGCCGGTCCCCCGCAGCACAGGGTGAATTTTCCGGAATTGGCCGGTTCCCGCACGGCGATCCCGGCCCTGGAAAGCAACGTCCGCGGTTCCTCAAAAATTTTTTCGGGCCGGGCGTAAAGGCAGGAATCATGTAACGCCACCGCGGCGTCCAGCCCGCTCACCGGCTTTAAATCCCGTTCGGCCAGGACTTCCAGGTAACTTCTCACCTGCCAGGCCGGCCCCGGCAAAACAGCCGGGTAGACCGAACGGAGCAGATGCGTGGTATGCGGGTCGACTGTAATGATGTTTTTAACTTGATATTTCTCGAATACTTTCGCTACCTTCCAGGCGTGGCGCTCAAAAAGATCGTCCACGCCCAGGTCGTAAATCAGCGCACCGGAATACAGTTCATCTTCGTAAAGGTAGCCGCATTCAACCCCTGCTCTTTGCAAAAGGGCAGCGATGTTGGCGAGCACCCGCTCGCAATAGCTGCGCATAGTCTGGGCTGGCCTGGCCAGAAAAGCGGAAATATTGACCACCTTATTTACGTATCTCCCCATCCCGACAAAATTAGCCAGCCAGGAATCCTCTATTTTTTCCTGGGTTTTGTTCATTGCCGCGATGGCCGGCGCCAGCTGGTACATCATCCCCGTGTAAATAATCGTCTCGCCGCCCCGGGGAAGACCCAACCCGTTCGCCCAGCGCGTCACGGCTTTTTGCGCCAGCGGCAGCACCGAATTGCGCAGGCGCAGATTATCCGCCAGAATGCCGATTGTCTCTTTGGTCGGTAAAGGCATGGCCAGCTCTCCTTATAGTTGAAAAACTTTTTTATTGATCCAGAAACGCAAAGCCCGTACGTTTTCCGCAATAGATACTTCTTGCGGACAGTTTGCCTCGCACATTTTACATAACAGGCAGGAATAAATAGTTTCCGTGTTGGCCAGAATTCTGTCTTTAAATCCCAGCAGCACGTACCGGAAGAGTTTGCGGGGAAGGAGCTCGATTTCCAGCGGGCAGACGGCGCTGCACACCCCACAGTTTAAGCAGGCCTCTGCATTAAAGGCGGGGGACCGCTTGACTTCGGCAAGAAATTCGGGGTCGACCAGGGGCATTAGGATTCCCCCTTTACGCTCGCTTGATAGCGGTAGTAGCCCTCTTCCGTTGGTTCGCCGGTTTCCTCCAGGTGGCCGTATTTGCGCATCCCCATCATCCAGAACATCACCTCGCCGGCGGGAAAACCGAGGGCCGCAGCCACTTCTGGAACTGTCCGGGGGCCCTCCCGCAGAGCAGCCAGGATTTTTTCCCGCCTGAGCATCTCTTCCCTGATCACTTCCCGCCGGTCCCTGCTCACCTTCTTCATTTGCTAAAGACCTCCTTTAAGCAAGCCGTCAATCATCGCCTTGATCTGCGCGTCCGTATACCCCCGCAAATCGATCGCCTGCCCGGGGCAGACCGGCGCGCAGCCGCCGCAGCCTTTACAAACGGCTTCGTTCACCCACGCGACCTGCCTGTAAAGATACTGGCCCTTTTCAATCGCCGCGTAAGGGCAGACGGCGGCACATTCGCCGCACCACCGGCAGCGCTCGGGGTCCACCGTGGCGACCAGCGGCTCTAGCTCAACGTAACCTTTTTTCAGCAGGGCCGCGCTCTGGGTTACGGCCGCCAGCGCCGAGGCGACGCTTTCGGGATAATCCTTGGGCCCCTGGGCGGCGCCGCAGATAAAAACACCGTCCACCACTGTTTCCACGGGGCGCAGCTTCGGGTGGATCTCATTAAAAAAGCCGTCTTTCCCCAGGGGCAGTTTTAAAACCTTGACCAGCTGCTCATTTTCCCGCGGGACCATGCCGGTGACCAGCACCACCAGGTCGGCGCGGATTTCGACTTCTTCCCCGTAAGTAAGCAAATCGCAAACGGTTACCTGCAGCCGGCCACCGGCCTGTTCTTCGACCCGGGGCGGGTTGTCGCCGGCAAACTTTAAAAATCTGACTCCTTGCTCCCTGGCCCGGGTAAAGAGCAATTCGGATTTCCCGTACGTGCGCATATCCCGGTACAGGTGATACTGGCGGATTTGCGGATTGATTTCCGCGGTCTGCAGGGCAGCGTAAACAGCAGCGCTGCAACAGTAACGGGAACAGTAAGAATGGGCGTTTTCTTTTTCCGGATCCTGCCGGCTGCCCACGCAGTAGATGTAAACTACATCTTTGATTTCTTTTCTCCGGTAAATCAAATTGCCGTTTGCCGCCGCCAGCAGGTCCCAATATTCCGGTAGGGTCACCACCCCTGTGAAACCGTACCCGTATTCACAGGCGGCCGGCCGGTAAACGTCAAACCCCGTGGCAACGATGACCGCGCCGACGTTTAAGCTGATTTCCTGCCGGCGCCGGCCGCCAACCCGCACTTTGACCTGAAAGTTGCCGACGCTCCCGGATTTCTCGACTATTTCGGCGCCGGTAAACAAAGTAATCCGCTCTCTTTCCTGGACTTCGGCCAGCAGTTGCGCGATGATCTCTTTGCCGACCCTGCCTGCCGGATACATTTTCCCGGGCCGGTTTACCCAACCTCCGGGCTGCGCCTCTTTCTCCAGCAGATAAACATTCATGCCCAGGTCGGCCATCCCGACGGCCGCCCGCAGGCCGGCCACGCCCGCGCCGACCACCAGGACCGCCGGCACCGTCTCAATTTTAAAAGGCTCCAGGGGGACGGTTAAATTTGTCCGGGCGATGCCGGCCCGGACCAGCCGGACGGCCTTTTCCGTCGCTGCCCGCCGGTTATTCCGGTGCGCCCACGAGCATTGCTCCCTTAAGTTTACCTGCGTATACTGGTACGGATTCAAACCTGCCCGCCTGGCCGTTTCCCGAAAGGTAAACAGGTGCAGTTTCGGCGAGCAGGAGGCCACCACCAGGCCCTCCAGGTTGTGCTCGCGGATATCCGCGATGATTTCCTGCTGGGTGGCGTCGGAACAGGTGAACATGGCCGTTTTGGCCACGACTACCCCGGGTTCGCCGGCCACCGCCGCTCTGACTTCTTCCACATCCACGTAATGGGAAATATTGCCGCCGCAATGGCAGATGTAAACACCTATTTTCAGCGTACTCATTTTTTCCCCCTGATCCTTTCTACGTAGGCGGCGGCCTGGGCGGCGGCCGCCCCCGCGTGCAGGATGGAATCGGGAATGTCCCTGGCGCCGGAAACGGAACCGGCCGCAAAGACCCCCGCAATACTTGTCTTCCCCGGATTGACGTCCTCCTCCACTTCCCGGATGTAGCCGAATTCGTCGACAGCCAGTTCTTCCGCAGAAAATAGGCCGCGGACTTCCGGCGCGGGCAAAAAGCCGACGGAGAGAACCACCAGGTCGTGCTCGGCCCGGCTCAGCTTGCCGCCGTTTTCGATATCTTCGTAAGTCAAAAGGAGGTTCCCGTCTTCTTTTTCCTCGATCCAGGAGATTCTCCCCTTCACGAAATAAACGCCCATCCCTTTGGCCTGCTCGTAAAATTCCTCGTAGCCTTTCCCGAAAGCCCGGATGTCGATGTAATAAACCGTTACGTCGGCCAGGGGGAGCACGCCCGTAAGCAATTGCGCCTGCTTGAGGGAATACATGCAGCACACCCGGGAACACAAGGGATTACCCACCGTTGCATCGCGCGAGCCCGTACAGAGAACGTAGGCGATGTTGTTGGGAATTTTCCCGTCGGAAGGCCTCAGAACCGTATTGTACGGCCGGGTGGGCGCGAGCAGGCGGTCCATCTGCATGGCGTCAAGGACGTTCTTGAACCGGCCGTAACCATACTGGGGCTTGCCGCCGGCAGGAAAAAGTCTTAACCCGGTGGAGATGATCACGGAGCCCACTTCTACTTCTTTCTCTGCTTCTTTTGCCGCCAGGTTAATTGCTCCGGCCGGGCAGGTGGCGACGCACTGCCGGCACTCCGCGCACACCCCGCAGTCAAGGCACCTCCCCGCGCTGGACCGTGCTTCCTCTTCCGTAAGGGGCAGTTCCACCTCGGTAAAGTCGCCGGGCTTCTCCCGGAGAATTTCCTTTTTGCTCACCGGGGGAAGATCGCGATAACTTTCCTGCCGCTTGAGCACCTCCTCTTTCGACACTACCGGCAGCCGGCAGTCAAATTCCACTTCCGCCCCAGCAAGGTCTTCCCCGCGCAGATAGCGGTCAATAAAGAAGGCGGCCCTTCTCCCGTGGCCGACGGCTCGCGCGATGCTGGACGGGCCGGTGACCACGTCGCCACCGGCAAAGACGAAGGGGATTGACGTTTGCAGGGTGGCCGGGTTTACCTGGATGGTTTTATCGGCGTTAACCGCTAATTGGTCCCCAAAATATTCCGTTTCCGGTTCCAAACCGACGGCTATGACGACAAGGTCCGCCGGCCTTTTTCTTTCCGTTCCGACCACCGACACCGGAATTCTCCTTCCATCGGCGGCAGGCTCGGACAGTTCCATTTGAACGCTTTCCACTTCCGCCAGTTTGCCGTTTTCCCCCAAAAAACGCACCGGGGCAGCAAGATATTCAAAGACAACGCCTTCCCGTCCGGCGGCCTCAATTTCCCAGTCGTGAGCCGGCATCTGGGCCCGGCTCCGCCGGTATTGCACGGTTACCCTTGCGGCGCCCAGCCGCATCGCCGTCCGGGCCGCGTCGATGGCTACATTGCCGCCGCCCACCACCAGCACGGTTTTGCCCTGCAAGGAGACTCTCCCCGCGTTGACGTCCCGCAGGAAATCTAGAGCATTGACCACTCCCGCCAGATCTTCCCCTTCAACCTTCATTTTTCGCCCCCGCGGCGTTCCGGTGGCGATGAAAACGGCGTCAAACCCTTTGTCTTTTAGCCCGGCGAGATCTGTAACCCGCTTCCCCTGGTTAATTTTAACACCCAGGGTGGTGACGTTTTTAATGTCTCGGTCAAGTACCTCCCTGGGAATCCGGTAGGCCGGGATGGCGTACCGGAGCATTCCCCCGGGCAGAGGCGCCGCTTCGAACACTTCCACCGCATGGCCTTTTTTGGCCAGGTGGAAGGCGGCGCTCAACCCCGCCGGCCCGGCGCCGATCACGGCCACTTTTTTGCCGCTCGGAGCGATCGGAGGGGCGTCTTCCGGCTCGGGGTGTGCCCCGTAGTAGTAATCGGCCACGAAGCGCTTGATTTGCCTGATCGCCACCGGCCCTTCCAAACCGGCCCGGGTACATTCCTGTTCGCAGCGGGCGTAGCAGGCCCGGCCCAAACTGCCGGGAAATGGAGCGCTTTCCAGGATCAGCCGGCAAGCTTCTTCATATTTTCCGCTTCTGACCAGGGAAACGTAGCCGTGGGCCCTGATCCCGGCCGGACAGGCGAAGGAGCAGGGGGAAGTTCCCGCCCTTTCGATCACGGCCTTTTTGGGAACGGCCTGGGGAAAGGCAATGTAGGCCGCCCGGCGCGCCACCAGACCGAAGTTGAACTGGTCGGGCACCGCTACAGTACAGGCCGTTTCGCACTGTTGACAGCCGGTGCAGAGCGCCGGGTCCACAAAGGTCGGTTTTTTGCGCAGCCTGGCCTGAAAAGTGCCTGACCCGTTCTTTTTAATCTCCTTTACTTCGGTATAAACCATCACCTGTACGTTCGGATGATGGGCCGCAGCGGCCATTTTGGGAGTCGAAATACAGCTTGCACAGTCGAGAGTAGGAAACACTTTGCTCAAGAGGATCATTTTCCCCCCGATACTGGGCTCTTTTTCCACCAGGAGAACACGGTAACCCATGTCACCCAGTTTTAAGGCGGCTTCCATTCCCCCAATGCCGCTGCCGATCACGAGAATGTCGTAATTCATAGCGACCCCTTTCTGGAAGGGCCGAGTTTTTGTAATTCCTCGGCAAACTTTTTCATGTAGCCGGTGAACTGTTCGGCGCAGACCGAGCAGATCGCCGCCATTTTCAGCCGCTGCGGCGCGTGGCCGTGATTGGCGAGGAGTTCCTGCGCTTCCCCCACGATCTTTCCCGTCCTTGCCACACAGTCCTGCCGGTACGCGCAGTCCGTTCCGTCAGCGGCGACGAACACCCCGTCGAACCCCTTTTCGATGGCGTACAAAACCCACTGCGGCCTGATCCCACTGGAACAGGGAACGCTGATCACCTTCACCGCGGGTGAATAAGGCAGGTGCGCGCCGCCCGCCAGGTCGATGCCCGGATCGGAAACGTTATTCGTCGAAAAGACGAGAATTTCCGGAACGTAACCCTCGTTTTCCTTCCCCACCGCCGGCATATTATTTCATCCTCTTGACGTATAATTTCCAGTAGCCCGCCTCTTCGACCGTGCCCAAAAATTCGTGCCCGATTTTCTTGGCCCACTGCGGAATATCCTTGTTGGTGCCGCTGTCCGAGGAAAGCACTTCCATTATCCCGCCCTTGGGAATCCCGGTGATGGATCTTTTCGCTTCCAGAAGGGGGCCGGGACAGGACATCCCCCGCGCGTCGACTGTTTTATCCGGCTTGATGGTGCGAAGCTCTCCCAGTGTCACGGGCAATCCCTCCTTAAAATTCAGTCAATTAGAATACCATGTGGACGGCGGCTTCTTCGGCCCGCGTGACGTATTCCGCAATGCCCACGATGTCGTCCACCAGATCTACAAAATCGCCTAACTCCCTGGCTCCCCACACTTTCCCCGCCGTTACGCAGACGTGGATGCGCACGTTTCCGTTTTCTTTCAACTTCCGCAAATAATCGTAAGGAAAGGGAATTTTGTTTTCCGCCAGCCCCGTCAGCAGCTTTTCCTTCAGCTCAGGCTGGTCGCAAAGATATCTTTTCTTTTCCACCACATCCTTTTTGAAGGCATAGGCGCCCTGGAGTAAAAGATAGATGTCCACTTCCATCTCCAGAGCAACGGCTCCGCCGGCCACGATGCTGCACGTGGCCAGCTTCATGATGCTGCCGCTGGCCAGACCGATGACCATTTTGTTCCCCATAACGGACCTCCTCGCGAAAAATTTAACAATTCAAAATAGACCGGCGCACCACCCTTTTTTTAATCACCCTTTCCCTTCAATATTGTCCCCTCCCCCCTGGGGGGGGTTATTGATCCAATTTTAATCTTCGCTATTCAGATCTGTCAAGAGTTTTTTACAAAAGTAAAATAAAAAAAGTCATTGCGAGAGAGGAAGGGCAAAACAATCCCACCGGTTTACGACCGTCAGGAAAGCTTGCTTCCTTCACAATGACTGCGTAACTAAAAATATGTTAATACCGTCTGCGATACTAAAGAACTCCGGGGAGAAGCTGCTTTATTTCAAAAACTGACACAAAAGATGCACTAGCTCCTGGGCGCTGGACCGGTCTCCCTGATTTTCCTGCGGAAGCTTTTCCAGGCAGTCCTCTGCGTAAATGACCAGAACCATCTCGGTAATTTTGTACAGGGCAGAACGAATGGCAGCTAGCTGGTGCAGGACAGTTGGGCATTCTTCCCCCTTCTCCACCATGCGCGCCAAGCCGGCCACATGCCCCTGCACATTGTGCAAACGCCGCACCACTTCTTCCCGGACGTCCGCCATCGTCATCCCCCTTTGCTTTCTTTTCCCGCCCGGCATTAAAAAATGCCTCCACGCGTTTTTTCAACCCGGCGGCTACGGATAAGTTTTAGTAGAAAAGTGCAACTTATACGGTGATTCCCTTTCTCGTTCAAAAAACGGGAGTCTATAAACCCCGCCTGGGCAATCACCTTCACTTTTGTGTAGTTTTTCATTACCCTCATCCATCCCCGACTTCGTCCAGCAAAAAATTAAAGAGCCGGGAGGCTGGTCGCTTTTAATGCCTGACCATAATCACCCGCTGCAGTTCTTCTTCGGTAGTTACTTCCAGGATCTTTTCGGCCAGCGCTTCGAGTTGGGCCAGCTCCAGGGCGTTGATTTTTTCTTCAATATCCCGAGACACCGCGCCAAAACGTTTTTTAATCTGTTTTAGTAAGATTAAACGACTTCCTTCCTGCCTTCCTTCCTGCCTTCCTTTCTCCACCAACCCGGGGTCATAGAAAGTTTTAATCATGTTCTTCACCTCCTGATCGATCCTGTTGTAATCACCGTATTTACTGTATAGATATTCCATGACGTTGATCATAATAGCGTGCATTTCCCCGGCGTCTTCGGTGGTGATCTTTTCTTCCGCCAGAGCCAGGGTGATGGTTTTCACGACTTCTTCGGCTGTTTCGAGGAGGTTTTGGTAAATTTCTTCGTCCATCTTTCCTTTTGCCTTTAAGTATTTCCGGATCTTGAACACCTGCAATGGGAGTAAGAGGTACATTTTTTGGGCATAGAGTTGCCGGGCATCGTAAAGCCAGTATTTAAATGCCGGAACCTGGTAGAGCAGGGCTTCCTGGTTGGGAATTTTGATTCTTAACTGGAGAACATCGGGTATTTTTTCGTTTTCTTCGATAAAGATCACCCGGGGGTCGGGGAACTCCATTTCCAGTGGTTTGGTTAAGTCAGATAGATCCAGGAGTTCCTTTGCTTTTTCAAAACCGTACCGGAACATCCGGATGATGATGTTTTTGTCGTAGGTGGTTTGAAATTCAATGTGGTACCGATAAGTAGTTTTGTCAGAAGAGACTTCGATAAACATGTCGGCCGTGCTTTTGACCAGGTCATCCCGGATAAATTCCGTGCTACCGTAGCTCACCCGGGCGGTTTCGGCTAAGTTGTCGTCGTATAGGGCGTTTAAAACGTTAAGCAGGGGCTTTTTTGATAAGTGAAACAGCCTTTTAATCAGTTCGTCCATTTTTATCACGGTTGGTTCGGTGTTCATGGCAACACCTGCCGAAGAAAATGTGTTTTTATTTTATCACGGGAGGCACAAGGATTCCACTGGTTTTTTGCTCTCTCCAGGGGGTGCCGGCTCGATCTTCCTTTTCCGGAGGTTCGTTCAAAGGATGCCACCGCAAACGAAGGCCGGGCCTTGCTGCGGCAGGGGCCTGTTGCGGCGCTCACCCCCCGCCGATCACCACGGCGGCACCGATCCGATCTTCTCTTTGCGCCACCCGGCCTGCAGACCAATAACGTGCCGGCAATCCAGTCTTTTCCGTCAGTATATCACGCCGGACGGGTTTTAAAAAGAGGTGCCTTCTGTTGTTCATACGTACTATAGCCTATCCTTGATAATTTTCATCCGACCTCTTTTCTTAGCCTTTCCTTGATCAAGGCCAGGACCTTTGCCCTTATCATTACTTAAAAAGTGTCTGCATCTTTTCTTCAAGCCGGCTTACCGCCACCGCCACTTCTTTTTCGTAACTATAAATCATCTCGTTGATGGCCACGATATTCTCCGTTAAATTTTGAATCGCTCCGGACATCTGGGACAATTCCTCCGAAAGTTTGACAATGCGCTCCTGAACCTCATCCAGTTGCTTGCTGGTTGTTTTCGTGGCCTCTTTCGTCTTTTCGCTCATTTTCCTGATTTCTTCGGCCACAACCATAAACCCCCGGCCGTGCTCGCCGGCGTGGGCGGCCTGGATGGCTGCATTTAAACCCAGCAGGTGGGTGCTGCCGGCAATGTCACTGACCAGGTTTGTCACGCTGGAAATCTCCTTGCCGGCTCGGGCCACTTGCGCCGCGTAGCTGCTGATATTCTGGATAATGGCCGATAATTCCTCGCTGTGGGCGGAAACATTACCGATCTTTTCGGCTATAGCCCGGACAACCTGTTGCAAGGGCTGAAAAGCTTCCTCGATGAAAGCGGTGCTCTGCACGAACCGGACGCGCATAAAAACGCCCCGCGCTTCCCCGTCTGCTTCCTTTACCGGAACGCCGGACACCACGTACGCAACGCCGAATCTCCTCTCGTCGTACGTTTCTGTTACGGGCGCGCCGATGCGGAGTACTTTATCCGGAACGCTTCCCGGCGGGATCTTTTCCCCCCTGGTGAAAATCGCGCCCAGGCTGCTGTCTTCACACCAGACGATTTCCCTGCGGTCACTCAAATAAAGACCGGCCCCGGGAGGAAGGGCCGCCTTAAAAAACGGCATGGCCCTTTTTATCCCTTCAATCAGCAGATCCTCAGAAGGCGGCCTTTCCTCCAAAACACCCGCATCAATCGGAGATTCCACCCGCTGCTCCGTCCGCCCGCCGCCTGAATTTTGTGCCTGCTTTTCAAAAAGTTCCCGCGTTGTCGGCAAATCCGCTTTGTCTTTCGCGAAGAACATCGCTTTCCTCCTCCTTTTAAGGACTTCCCCTGTCTTAGATTTTTTCCGGTGTAAGCCCAAAAATCCTTTCCGGCGAGCGGCCAAAATTATGCAAAGGATTTGAAGCCTTAAATCACCCCGTTAAGATGCTGAAAATCCGGCAAGTTTGCTTTTCGACCAGCAAGTCGGCCAGGAAGAGTTCTTCCGCGCACCCGGCCAGATCCGAAACGGCAAAATAAGCCCGCCAGTCCCGGTGGTAGGAGAAAGGTTTTTCGGCCCCGACCAGAACTTCATTCCACCTGCTCCCAAAAATAGTGAAAAAAATACCGGCCAGCGTCTTTTGGTCCGCAATTTCCTCCGGTACATCCACCCAGATGCGGTCCAGATTGCCTACGGCAACAACCTTTCTTGCGCAATCTCACCCGTGTTGGTAAAAATATACCCGGCCTTTTATTTTTCCCCCGGATTCCTCGAGCATTTCCTTTGCCCCGGCCAGAGCCGGCCGGTCGAGCGTCCCGAAAACGACCAAAGGACGGGTGCGGGCCAGTTGTAAGGCTCCGGCCAGGCTCTCCCGGCCGGCCGCGGCCAGGATAACGATCTCATCCATAAAAACCTCGCCTTTTTTAGTTTTTTACCATAGTCATTTTAAGAGCTACGAACAAAAACCCGATGGTGCGACTCTGGAGTTAGGGACGCTTTAAGATCGCTGCTACCTGCCCCCCGGCTTTTAAGCCCTTTTTAAGCCGGGGGCAGCAGATTTACCTCCGGGGGCCGGGTGTTTTGCGCCTACCGCATTTTCCACCGGGGAGTTCTTTTGTTTAAAAATGCGTCTACCCCCTCGTGAGCGTCTTCGGTTGTACAAAGTAAGGCAAAATGGTTATTGGTTGCTTCGAGGGCTTTTTCGTACGGCAAGTCGGACATTTCGTAATAAGACCTTTTCCCGAGCTGCACGGCCAGCGGGCTCTTCGCGGCGATTTTTTCGGCCAGTTGCATGGTTTCTTCTTCCAGTTTGTCCTTCGGAACCACCTTGTTTACCAGGCCGATCCTTTCCGCCTCGGCGGCGTCGATCAGGTCTCCGGTCAAGACCAGCTCCAGAGTTTTTTTCTTGCCCAGGTGGCGGGAAAGGGAAACCGCGGGGCCCATGCAGAAAAGTCCTACATTAACAGCCGTCGCGCCAAAACGGGCGCCTTCGGCGGCCACGGCCAGGTCGGCGGCGGCGACCAGACCGATGCCGTTGGCGATGGCCAGATCCTGCACGGACGCGATCACCGGTTTGCTCATTTTCGCTATTGTCAGACCCATTTTTTCCATTAACCCGATCCACCGGTAGTATTCCAAGGGGGTTTTTCCCTCCAGCTCGTTAACGTCTATCCCGGCGCTAAAAGCTTTCCCCTTCCCTTTGACCACCACCACCCGGATTTCTTCGTCCTTTTCCAGTTCATCAAGGGCGTTGTTCAGGTCCCTGGCCAGGGCGGTATTGAACGTATTCAGTTGTTCGGGCCGGTTAAAAACGATAATCCCGATGTGCCCCCTTTTTTCTACCAGGACAGTTTCGTAACTCATAATCATTTTCCCCCCTGACAAAATTTTTAAAAAAATATGTGGAGAGACCACCGTATACCGCGCAGCGCAGGATCTCCGGTATGAAAAACCACCAGCAGGTTAAGCTTAAGAAGCACTCGCCGGCACCCTTTTAAATAAGCCGACAAGCACTCGAAAAAGTAATCCTTTTTTGCGGATCCAAATCAATCGCCGCCGGTAATCGATAAAGCCGGCCCTTTGGCGCATCTTTAAGCTTATTTCTCTTTTTGACGGGGAAATCCTTCTCCCTTCCGGTAAAGATTTCTTTAAATTTAATAAGGACATTTGTCCCCCCAAAACAGGGGGCGACAAGACAGGTAAAGTTTTCTTTTCCGGAATTTTAATTGGATAATATAAACATATGGCTAATCGGCTGCCGGCAATATTCGAACCCAAAGCCAAGATAACACCGGGCAGGTGCTTTCCTGGGAAGGTGAAGCCCATAGGAGAGGATTTCGTATTCATCAACGTGCTGCCCATTTATTTAAAGGCCGGGGCAGGCTCCCGCTAAACCGACCCACTGATGACGGTTCTGCTGTCACGTCCTGGGAAAACCAGGTTTTCACCCTCGGATCAGGCAAAAAAAGGAGGGAGGAACGCTTGCTGAAAAGAATCTCCCTGATCTTCACTTGAAAAAATGCAAGCAAATCAAGCGGTGGCCTCTGAATTTTAACATTTCCCTTGACCTCTTCAGGCTTTACCATGCGTGGTTCAGGAAAGAAGAAAGCCAACGGCCAGCAAAAAAGGCGTAGCCAGGGTAAAAAGAACATTTTGGCCCAGCAAAGGAATCAGGCTTGCTCTTTCTTCAGCATGCTTTTGGACACCCCGGATGGTTTTGAAAACCAGGGGAAGGGGAAGCAAGGCTAAAAGGGTTGGATAAGGGAAAAGCCCTCCGGACGTTGCCAGGATAAGCCATAAGTAGGTAGTCAAGACTAGCAGGGAATAGACCCGGGCGCTGCGGGTTTTCCCCAGGGCAATCGGTAAGTGGCGGCGGCCGGCGCGGCGGTCTGCCTCGAGGTCCGGAAACTGGTTCAGCAGTAAAAGATTGCTGACCAAAAAGCCGGGGATAAGCGAGGCGGCGACGGCGGTCCAGTCGTAAAAACCCTGCAGGACGTAGTATGTGCCCAGGACCATGCACGGACCGAAGCCTAAACCGGGGGCTAACAGGCACAGGAGGGGGAAACGCGTTATATACTGGGTGTAAAGACCGACCAGCAAAAGGCCGGGCAGACCCACCAGCAAAATCCCCCAGCCCCGGACAAGGAAAAAATATATTCCCACCATGATTGTTGCGGCCAAAGAAGCAACTCCAAAGCGGAGGGCGCCCGGGGCGACATTTGCTTTGCGGGCAAAATACCGCTGCCCCCGCTAAAGGGGGTCGGGATAGTGTGCAGATCTAATCCGCTTTGGAAGTCGAAGTAGTCGTTTAAGACATTGACGGCTACGTGGGCGGCCAGGGCGCCTAAAAAGACAATTACCAGGTAAACTACGTTGATTGTGCCCGCTTTCCAAAACGCCAGGCTTGCCCCGACCAGCAGGCAAACCGGCGTCAAGAGCAGAAATTGCGGGCGGGTTTCGCGGAAATAGAGTTTAAACATTTGCTTCCCTCCGGAACATTTCATAGAGGCCACTCTTTGGTTTCCCGGGGAAAAAGGCCCTTTATCCCGTATTCCTGCTCCAGCCGGCGCTTGTTACAACCGGGGAAAATAGTTAGCGAAGCGGTTATCTGGCTCACGTTTATCCAGGCCGATTTCAGAAAATACGTCCTGCCTTCCTCAACATCAGGGACATTTTGTCCCTGATGGTGATTTACGCACGGCATTTCCGGCGGACCCTGGCAAACCAGGCCGTCAATCAGGTAAATCAGCAGACGCCTCTTTTTATCCCTTGGTCAGCGCGGCTCCGGTGATGGCCGGGCCCAGGGAGTTGGCGGCGGTCAGCTTACTCAACCGGTTTAACCGAATTCTTCAGCGATGCTCACCGCCGCTTTAATCATCTCGCTGCGCTGCCAAAACTTCAACCCTGGGGGTTTCTTCTAATTACCAAAAAATTAACACGCAGAAAAGATTGGAGCTTAATCGTAAGCCACGCCTTTACCGTAAGCATAGCCGCCAAAGTTAATATACCTGGCCACCTTTGCTTTCGGCCCCAGATTTATTCCCTGCAATACCTCCTGCCGGAAAACCCCGTAGCCTGTCCGGTCGATAACGTACCCCAGGTGTTCTTTGGGCAGGTTTTTGTTCCGGTACTTCTCCAGATAAGCAAAGATGTTCTTGATCAGCCGGAAAACCGCCTCCTCATTTATCCACTCCAGAAAAGTCCTGGCTGAGCGCGGGTGTTTTCGTCCCGTTCGACCCCCAATAACTACTCTGTAATATGGAGAACCCCTGCTCCAGGCGCCGGTCGGGCATTTTAACACACACTCACCGCAGCCCAGACAGCTTAAACCATCCCGGCGCACTTTGTAATTTTCCATCCGCAAAGCCGAAGATGGACAATTTTTTACACAGGACTCGCAGCTTAAGCACCTGGCCGGATCATAAAGAGGTTCCACCATGCCGATAATGCCCACGTCCTGCATATGCACCTTCACGCAATCGTTGGCGCAGCCCGCCACGCCCATTTTCAGCATCAAACCCCCGGGGTAAAATGTACGCTCAAGCTTTTGCGCCAGTTCCGCAGTGTCCACATTGCCCAGCGCGCAATCCCTGCTGCCTATACAGGCGATAATGTTTGGCGGCAGGGGGGTGGGGAAACCGCTTTCCACATCTGTTATGTTCACTCCCGCCGCCACCTCCACCCCCTGGATGTAGGAGGCCATCAGCCTTCTTACCTCAGGGATTTTTTCCGCCGGGATGCCCGGAATGGTCAACGCCTGGCGGGCGCTTAAGTGCACTGTCCCGTTCCCGTAACGCTCGGCTATTTCTTGAATAACGGGAAAGTACTTTGTTTCCAGATTTCCGCCCGGCACGCGCACCCTGGCCGTTACCCGCCCCCTGTTTTTAGAAATGAAATAGGCGTTTTTGCTGACCAGCTTCGTATTTAAACTCATCATCTTCACCCCCTGTTCAGTCAACTAACTTTTCTACCTGCCGGTAGTTAAAAACAGGCCCGTCGAGGCAGACGTATTGATCGCTGATCTTGCAGTGGCCGCACTTGCCGATTCCACAGGACATGCGCCTTTCCAGGGAAACCCAAATATCTTCTTTAGCCACCCGGCTCTTGAGCAACTCCTCCGCCGCCGCCCTGATCATGGCCGGAGGCCCCACTACGATTGCAACTGCCCGTTCTTGCCCGGCAACCTCTTTAACCAGTTCCGAAACAAGGCCAACCCTGCCCGGCCAGTCCGGCTCACCCTGGTCAACGGTAATTACCACATTAAACTTCTCCTGCCACCTGGCCAGTTCTTCCTGAAAAATCACTTCCCGGGGGGTACGAAAACCAACCAGCAGATCCAGCCTTTTTACCCCGCCGTTTTGATAATAACGATTAACGATACTTTTTACGGGCACAAGACCAATACCGCCCAGCACCATTACAACATGCCGGCCGGCAAGTTTTTCCAGGGGAAAGCCGTTGCCGTAAGGTCCTCTGATAAAAAGGTGGTCTCCCTTCCGCAAGGCATTCAGTGCCCCGGTCACCTTTCCGACTTTCCGAACGGTCAACTCAATATAGTCTGAGTCAAAGTCGCTTATGGAAAGAGGACACTCGCCGACTTTGGGAATAGATACCTCCAAAAATTGCCCGGGAACCGGATTAAGGCCGGGGGATTCTATTTGAAAGGTAGCTATCTGTTCCGTTTGCCTGACCACTTCCAAAATCTTAGCCCTTACCGGCAGATACGGGTTGGCGTTCATCTGATCGCTCACCTCCCCAATATTTCGCCAAGCTTATTGATACATTTACTAAAGGAGATATACTCCGGACACACGTCATCGCAACGGCCGCACCCCACGCACATGGGCACGCCAAATCTCTTTTTGAAATCATAGATCTTATGCAGCGTCTTGTATCTTAATCGATCCCCGTGGTTTGCGCGCAGGGCTACTCCCCCGGCCATGTCGGTAAAACCGTCAATCATACAGCTGGCCCATACTCTCCGTCTTTCGCCACACTCTGCATTGTCCTGGTAAAAAAGATCCTGAATGGTAAAACACGTGCAGGTGGGGCAGGATACAGTACACCTGCCGCAGGCGCTGCAGCGCGCGGTGTATTCCTGCCAGAGCCGGTGCTCAAAAACGTCAACCCCAACTTCCCCGGGAACTTTCACCTGAACTTCGTTTTTTTCCACAAAACGCGGCTCAACGTCGGCCGCGCGGCCGTATTTTTCAAATAATCCCGCCAGTTCCTGATCTTTCACCCGGCAAAAGACCTCGTTGTTTTCTCTTCTTACATATACTGCGTAATTCTCTGTCCGGTTGCTCCCCAAAGAGACACAAAAACAGCTCTCCCAGCCCGGGTGGCAATCCATCAAAAAGAACTTCACTTTCCTGCGCAATCGCTCGTAATAGACGTCGCGGTAGGGCCCGTTTTGCAAAAAGATGGTGTCCAGGCGCTCAATGCCGTTGATATCGCAGGCTCTTAAAAAAATAAGCACACCCCTTTCATCCGGTACATTTTCTTTGAATTCCTCTTTTGTAAAGTAAAACATGGTCTGGTTAACGGGAAAAATTATTTCCTTCGGCGAAAAGGCAGTTTTCCGGTCAAAGGCTATCTCAGCAAGTTCGCCCACCTCGCCGTAAGCAACCAGAGCGGAGCCCGCAACCCTGCCTTTGCCTTGAAAAACCTTCGGCGCGTAAATCTTATACCTGCCCCCAAGTTCCGCCAGCAAGGAATTAAACGCCTGCACACTTAAAGCGTAACCCATTTTACCTCCTCCCTTCGTTAAAGTTTAACTTCTATTTCGATAACCAAAGCGCTGATCCCTTCTTCTTTAAGAACATAATTTCAAAATAAACCGGGGTAAGTTTTGGCCCGTTTTATCTGCAGGTACAATCAGGCAAGAGGTTAAAAATTACAAGATGCTGATGATAATGGCGGAAACGAAAAATTTTTCAATTCCCCTCAGCATTTCGGTTTTTTATCTTGACGGGTCAAGAAAGTTGATTTAATATTATACAAATGTTCATAACCGCCGGTTAAAAAGTTTCCGGATTTGATGGCAAAATTAAATAAAGAAACATTTTACGGGTGGAATTTTTTCAAAGAGTTTTGTGTGGTGAGGTGATCGGTAATGATTATCGATGACATCCTCAGCACTTTGAAAGAGGATGCTCCGGTAAAGGAGGTCCGCGTGGGCGCCTTCTGGACGGCGGTATGGAGTAAAAATTGCGGCCTGGCTTCAACCTTTTCCAACCACGACCACGAAGGGGGGCCGCCGGTATCCTCCG